>JALEGO010000755.1 GCA_022763165.1 Flavobacteriales bacterium | reverse complement strand
GATACCATTCAAATATTCTCGATTACTTTAAAAACAGCTCAAAAAATCCATAATGATTCTAAGAATATTAGGTCAAATGTTTCTGCTGGAAATAGTAAGAGAAATACACTCGTAGATGTTACAGGAAGCCTGTTTCATGCTGTAATAAAGCCAAGTTTGAAACATGGAGTAAAATATAGAATCCCCTTTTTGGGTTCATTGATTATGGGTGTTATAGGCAGGGTATTTAATAGAGTACTGAAAAAGAATTCAGCTGAAATAAATGAGTCAGAATTATTAGGTACGCAAAATCAAGAGGGAGCTCAAGATGCTAAAAACGTAGGTCTCGAAAGAATTTCTAATGCCGTGGACAATACTTTCATGGTGGTAATGACACCTATTTTACTAGTGTTCATTCCAATATTGGTTGTTTTTGTGCTATTGATATTTCTGTATGTAGAAATAGCGATATAATCTAATTACTTTTCAAGTCCTTTGGACAATATCACACCTTCCAATAAGTATTTGAATTGTTTGAATCTCTCTAATTCGAATTGTTTCGATGAAAGAAATGCTCGTTCAACTAGGCTAATGGGGTGTTCCTTGACACTTGTTTTTCTCATTGCTTCAACAGCAAGTCGATATTGAAGATTATTATTAGCTTCCATGTTTTCAGTTTTGAGTATAAACGAAAGATAAACACAAACCGTGCCACAACCCTTTTAAAAAATGTTAAACTTAGGTAACATAATTCTTAATGAATTAATGGTCAGAAGAATAAAAGAATAGGAGGGGTGCCCCTCCTAGAATTATACTTTCTTATTTAATACATGTTTCCAAAGCCAAACGAGTGTGTATGTTGGTATGAAATCTAATCCGGGAGTAAGCTCTTCAACAAATTGAAGCATTCCTCCTGCGAGACCTTCTTTTTTCCCATACATTCTGAAAAGAAGGAAAGCGGAAACAGGCGCCCAAACCAGGTCGAAACCTTCTCCTAGAATTGGAACAGCATAGGTTGCCCATCCGACAATATCCATAAAAATGCTAATTCCTAATAGCGCATATTTGTTTGCAGGCTGCACTTTAGCCTCATAGGTAGATTTTGCCATGATTTAATCAAAATTTAAAAACACCCATCAAAAATTATGCCGATCGCATATTGTAAACGTTTGAGGTGGTTTTATGACAAAAAAGCAGCTTTTCTGTGTCATAGATGCAATATTTCTTGTCAGTAATTAATGCCTTTAATATCACTCACTGCATTCTTTTTAATAGAGCAATTTGCCCTAGATGGTAATGAGTATGCTCGATAAACCCAAGAATATTTCTAAAGTAGATGCCATATTTTTCGTCAACAAAAGACTCGAAGAGCTTGTCTTCAGGAAGTTGTTCAATGAGCTTGGCCAATTCCTCAACATCAAGCCAAACTTGATCCAAGAACATATTCCATTTGTCTTCGGTATCAATATTATGTACAAAACTTAACTCGTCTTTGGATTCCAGTGGTTTGCCTTTTAATACATCAGATATGGATGTGATATAATAAGCCATATGATGACTTAGTGTAACAATAGAGTTGTGATTTGCTCTTTGTTCTGAAGCCTTTTTCCAGTTGATTTCCTGGATTTGGTTTTTGACGTTAGATGCGGTCCAATTTCCTCCAAAGAAAAGTTCTCTAATATGTTTTGCTAGTTGCTTGCTCGAATTCATTCTTCAAAATAATGAAGTTTAATACTGGGTTATTGACATTTGAAGCGGCAAATGCGTTTTTTTTCAAGGCAGTAATAGAACCAATGTTGTCCCTTTTGCAGGTAGCATGAATCTGTTTTAAGTCCAATTTGTTAAATCCAAATTCTAGGATGGTCTCAATGGCTTCTGTTATATATCCATTATTCCAATGTGTTTCTCCAATCCAGTAACCGAGTTGTGCACAGTCATTGGGTTCCAAATGAAGGCTTATCTCTCCAATAAATTCCTGATTCGTATTCAATAAAATGGAAAAAACGAATCTTGATTTTTTATTAAAACCTTCATTGACATATGCAATTCTAAATGCTGCTTGAGGTTCACTATACGGATGAGGCATATTTAAAATCCGATCCGAAATCTTTTTGTTGTTGGCATGCTTAATCAATGATGGGATATCATCATGATTGAGCTTTCTCATTAGTAATCTTTTTGAACGTAATGTTGGGAAAATTAGCATCTTAATTCATAATATGCTCAACACTTGTGAGCTGCTCTTCAAACTGAATAAGATATGTCCATCCATCATGTTGATAAGATTCTAACAATAGCTCTTTCCACCAAATATCCATAGCTAAAGTAACTGCCAAATACCCTCTGCACATTCTTTGTATATTCTCCTGATTAATGTAAGGTTTAATTGATGAAATTAAGTGTGCTTCATGACCAATTTCAAAGTCTTTGTGCCCATCGATGTAATATTCGGTGAGGGACTTGGATAGAGCTTTTTGCGATCCTTTTGTGCTTTGATGATAAGCCCTTACAATTGCGTCCAGGATGTGGAACTCTTGAATTGCTGTTCCTTCGAAGGCCAAAAGGGCACCTGCAGAAAATGCATTGTCATCACTATTGAAAATTCTGCGCATAGTAGAAAGAAATCTTTGAGTGACCAATGATGGTTTTCTATCTTTATAGTCAACCTCAAGTCCTAAATCCTTTCGATATCCTTCCCGCATAATTTCCAGATGAGGTATTCCTTTGGTCTCCTCTCCTTTTTCTTCATCAATATTGTGTTGCAATTCTTCAAAAAGCTTGGGCCAGTCGTGATTTCTAAGCATTGCGTCCAGTAACATATGGATGGCTTCTTGAGAGAATGCTGCATATTCCTTAATAGCAAAATTGACCTGTTCAACAGTCATCTTCTCCAGGTTTGTTACAATCGGATTTGAATCCAGGTGAAGCGCATCAAAATTATCCTTTACAAATTCTTTAATACTTGATAGGCATTCATCAAATTTCTCAGGGCTATTCTCAATGAAAGTCTTGATGGACTCCGTTAATCTTTGTTGGTAAGTCATAAATTAGTTTATTTTTGCAATGGCTTAATTAAGAAGCAAATCTATTTATTGTAAGAGTAAAAGCATGCTAAAAAATCTAAAATCTTTATTTATCGTTAGCGAAGACGAAGATGAAGAGAAAGTTGAACCAGAAACGGAGGCAAGTGCCGAAACCCAAAGTGCTCCTCAAAATTCTTCTTCTGGTCAAACCCCACCGCCAATTCCACAGAATCCTCAAAGTTCATCTTCAAGCCAAAAAGGCATGATAAGCGAGCGTGTAATGGATAAGTTAATGGGCGTTCTTGATAAGCACAATGCAGAGGGTTTTGATTATTTAGAGTTTAAAAAATCTTTGAAAGCCCTGGCTAAAATGCCAATGGATGAGAAAACCAAATTTCAGTCCGCCTTTGCTACTGCATCCACTATGGGAGCAACGGTTCCGAAAATAGTTTCTTCAATTGATTATTATAAAAAAATCCTCGCTCAGGAAAATTCAAATTTTCTGAAAACAGTAAATGATCAGATTGATTTAAAGGTAAAGGGTCGTGAAGAACAAATTCAGAAACTACAAGACATGATTGCAGAGAAATCTGAATTGATCAAGAAACTTACTGAGGAAATTACAGCTCACCAAACGCAGATTTCCGAGATCTCAGGACAAATCAATGCGGATAAGGAGAAAATTGAGTTGACAAGTTCCGATTTTACTGAAACATACAATTTCTTGTTAGACCAAATTGACCAAGATATGGTCAAAATAAAGCAATACTTGAGTTAAAACTAGAACATGCAGAACACACCAATCAAACCAAAATCGTTTTGGAAAAAGCCTGAAGGGAAGACAGGAATGTTCGGCCTTGCCGCCATTGCTGGTGGTGTTGGTTACCTTTTATATAAGCTACTCCCTTATTTGATCTCGATTGTTGAGAACACCTTGTACTTGTCTTTATTGTTAGGTGTACTGGCTGCTCTGATATATGTGATACTCGATCCGAAATTTAGAAACTTGATTTT
>JALEGO010000754.1 GCA_022763165.1 Flavobacteriales bacterium | reverse complement strand
TCTCTGGGTCTGTTGGATCAGGTAAATCGTCAAAATTGAAGCCTTCACCCTGATCTTTGACCATAAATGCGATTTTAGACTCTTCAACGTCTATCGTCACATCAACATTTTTTGTTGGATCTTGCTTATTTCCGTGCTGAATAGCGTTTGTAACAGCCTCAGTAACAGCTATTAAGATGTTTCCATAATGATCTTCGCCAACGTTGTGCTGCACACATAAATTATCAACCCAGCCTTCTACAAGAGCTATGTTCTCAGCAAGTGAAGGGAAGTTAATGGTTTTATTTTGAACAGATTTAGTACTCATCCTATTAATTATCAAATGTATTAAAATATTCTATAACCTTTTTCTTGTAGTATGGATTTAAGTTCGGTGGAACCGTTCTTAACAACTCTACTATTTTTTCTTTTTTTCTGTTATACTCAAAATACTCCAAAGGGTTACCATTTTGTTCTTTATTGTATTCTTTCGATTCGCGTTGTTCTTCTTCACCTCTCTCTCTGTCTGCTTTTTCAGATTCTAAGAGCCGCGTTAATATTTCTTTCTGACGGTTTAGCGTTTGCTCAGTGATTCTTCTGTTAACAATATCTCTTTCGGTCTCTTCCATCAGTTCTTGAAGTCGATTCATATCGCCTCCTGAACCATTCTTACCGTTTTGCCCCTCTTTTATACCATCAGCCATTTCTTTCAATGCATTTCTGATAGCCTCTTGTTCTGCGGCCATTTTTGCCAGGCGCTCACTTTGTCCACCTTTTTGCCCTTGCCCAGACTGGCCTGGAGTCTTGCCTTTCTGCATCTCTTTCTTCATTTGTTCCATTTGCTTATTGAGCTGCTGTTGCATTTTGCGCAAAGACATCGCGGAAGGCTTTCCTGAAGAACCTGGCTTATTACAGCTTCCTTGCCCAAATTTTTGCTCAGAGAGTTGTTGCTGCATTTGTTGGATGATTTCATCAAAGAGCAAAGCCAAGTTATTGACACTTGTCATAATTAGCTGCTGACGGTTATTAACCATAGGAGTTTTTCGTTCCGTCATCAGATTTATGGCTTTCTCCATATTAGTGTTAATGGCATTTAATTCTCTATTAACATCTGGTTGAATCTCTACAACCCGTTTACTAAGAGCAAAAAGAGAGTCCTCAATGAGCTTAGCATCATCCTTTAGTTTCCTTTGTTTCTGAGCAATAGCAACATATTGAGGATCTTTTCGGTCCAAACCCTTTAAGCTGATCATCGCTTCTTCTTGTTCAAAAGAGAGCTGAACCAAATTTTCAAGCAGTTGCCTCATATCATCTAAATTCTCTTCTTGAGCCTCTTGTTGCATTTGTGCAAGGGACTGACTCATTTTTTGAGCCATTTCATCAAGTTTTTTGGCAGCATCTTTCTGAGAATCAGAAGCGCCTTTGTTTTGCTTTTTTTGCAGTTGCTCGGAGCTTTGTTGCATTTTTTCTTTTGCTTCCTGAGATTCTTGATTAACATCACCCATTTCATTGGGAAATTGTAAATCCTCATTTTCCTTTTTAAGATCACTCAATTCCTCCTGAAGTTTGTCCATTTCCTCATTGATCTCATCTTGTTTTTCTTTGAGTTCTTCAGCTTCTTCTTTTGAAGCATTCTCAGTCTGCTCAGCTAAGTCCTCTTGCTTCTCTTTAAGCTCTTCAATTTTATCGATAGCCTCTTGAACGTTCTTTTCAAATTCAAGCTGTTTAAACAGCTCTAAGGCTCTATCAAGCTCTTTCTCTATATCTTCATTGGACAGATTCATCTCCTCAATTTTGTTTTGAAAATCATCTTTGTCCATCTTTTCCATTAACTCCTGCATCTCCTCGTAAAGCTCTTTCATCTCATCAGTCATGATCTCTTCAAAAAGCTCTTCTAGTTTTTTCTGTTTTTCAACTAATTCCGGGTCAAGCTTTCTAAATTCGTTTTGTTCATTTTGATGTTTTTCATTTTTTTGAAGCGCATCGCTGATCTTTTTTTCTAACTCTTTCTGACGTTCCAGAACATCATTGATTTTTTGCTTTTCTTCCCATGATAATTTCTTCTTTTCAAGGAGCGTTTCTCTCAGCTTTTCAAGCTCTTTTTGCAGATTTTGTGCATCTGAAATACTTTCTTTTAAAGAGTTTTTAAACTCTTGATTGTGTTCGTCATCTTTTTCTTCTAACTCGTCCAAGGTAGGAGCCTCGAAAAAGTCAATTTTGGATTTAGTTGATTTAGCACCATTAACACCATCATTGTCCCAAACCTCAAAGTAATATTCTATTCTATCCCCAGCTTGTATATCATAGCGAGATAAATCCCATGTGTGATAAAACTCATTGATAGTGGTCTTTTTGTTTATGGCCAGAATGTCTGACTGAAGCTCATCTGGAACAGTGGACTCATCGTCAGGTTTAGGTAGAAACCTATAGTAGAAAACAAGTTTACTAAAACCATAATCATCTTTAATATTCCCTCTAAAGTAATAGCGTTTGGTAGTATTTGTATCTACAACTTTTTCAACCTCAACAGTAGGATATTCATCCTTAATAATGCTAACAGTATACTCCAAAGAGTCAAGATGCTTTATCTCAGAATTAAAAGCCTTGACGTAGTAATTGGTTGCTCGCAAAAAGCGCTTTTCCAATCTAAATTCACCGTCATTAATCGGATTTAGAATATAGGATGAGTCATCAACATTTACTTGGATTTGCGAAGTGTTTTTAGTTTTGAATTTCCAGTTTACAGTAGTGCCTTCAGGAACAATGAGATCACCTATGTTTTGTTGAGTGCCATCTTCTTTACCAATATAACTAGGGTAATCTAAGGCAATGTCGAAATTCAATATGACCGGTTTAGGTATCACATGTAATGTACTCTGATTAGACCTGTGTTCATTGGCTATTAGCGTGAAATCGGTTGACTTTTGAACGTTTTTGAAAGTATAAGAGTATTCATCGTTGGCACTTCCCTTTTTGAGCTTAAACTTTGAGTTGCCAAACTCGATATATGCCTCTTTTGGCAATTTATCTCCTTCAATTTTAATATTTAAGTTGAAATCACCATGTTCAACTACGTCTAAACTGCTATTCTGAATAACAAAATCAAAAGGTGATTGTGGAACGAATTGCTCATTGTATTGAACGATTCTTTGTGTTCCGTTGTTGATAACCGATGGCCAAATGCTGTAGAGCAAAACAAAAACCAAAAGCGGAGGAAGAATGTATTTGATATACTTCTTGTTTTCTTTAAAACTTATGGCTTCTGAAAAATTGAATGGATTCAGATATTCAATTTTTTGATTGATACTTGCTTCGATTAGTTCTGAGTTATCAGAGTTTCCTTTGAGTTGCAGAATATTCAGCAGTTTATCCTCAATAGGTTTAAAATGGCTGCCAATAACTAGAGCCGCTTGATCCATTGGAAGCTGCTTTCCCATCTTGAAGAGCTTTAGCAAAGGGCGAAAAATGTAGACAGTTGCTATCGCACTTAAAAAAACAATAAATGATAAGAACAACGCCAATCTTATTGATGAAGAAAACCTGGAAAAATGTTCAAGAATGATAATAGTCAAAAAGTAGGATAAGCCTAAACCTAACGAATACAGAAGTCCTTTGATCAACTTACTCTTATAGTATTTGCGCGTAAATTGATCTAGTTTCGATATTAAACGATCATAATTAGAGTTCTGCATACGTTTTGATATAGGTACCCTATCAAATTTAATAAAAAAGGGCCGAAGTATTACTTGGGCCCTTTTTATAACGTAAATACAGTGAAAATGTTGCTTATCTGATGATCAATCTCTCTGAGTGAACGGATTTACCATTACTAAGGTTGAGCAAATAAACTCCTTTGCTTAAGTGTTGAACATCGATAAAATCTGATTGTCTATCATTTAGATAATTAATGTTAAAAACATGAACTTCTCTTCCCTGTAAGTCCATAATAGTTCCATTTACATTACCATCTGTCAAGCTGTTAGATGAGAATTCTAAAAGGAACCTTCCATTATTTATTGGATTAGGAATTATCTTAACGCTAGTGAGACCATTAATTTCTGCTATCGCGTCAGGCCATATGACCTTAGAAACATACACCAAGTCTGATGTATCAACACAACCAAAATCATTCCAAACTACTACATAATGAAAGCCTGTATCCGTTGGTTGGTATACATCAGAAGTGGCTCCAGAAATAGGAGTGCCGTCTGCATAATACCATTGATGGTTAAATCCACTTGTAGTAGTTGAAGTTAGTGCACCTGTAACAAAATCGTTGAAAACGCTTGGAGTAGGAGGATTTGGGACAATAGTAGCAATAAGGCTGTCAGATAAATTCGAACAACCTAGTGAATCTGTAACTTCAACCGTTAAATTTGAAGTGGCATAAACAACAATATTTGAGTCATTTGCTCCTGTAATTACAGAACCATTATCAAACCATTGATAAGTTTGATATCCTGAACCGGCATTCACTGCTATTGAGTCGCCATCACATATAGAATCTACTGATGATATAAGTAATGGAGGTATAGGAAGTGGATGTATTGTTACAGTATCTGTGTCCGTTAAAGTTGCAAAAACGCTTGTGCCAATGTATACTGTGGCAGAGGTTTTGCCAGGACCGGCATCTACCGTATAAGCTCCGGTACCGGTTATGCTAATCACTGCACTTCCCATATCATCATCATTGTTCAGGAAGCCGTCTGTTTCAATAAATTCAATTATTATGTTGGTGCTGTTAACGGGCATATTGGTATTCAACCAAACAGGATTGTGATCTTCTTCAACCCAAGAATCTTGTTGAGAAACACCATCATTTATTCTAAATTTCATGTCAGGAGTAGCAGGAAACAATGGACCACAACTTTCAAAAATATCACCAGAACACCAATCATTACTTACAACAGAAGCCTTAACAGAATCAATAGTATATTGGAGCTGTGTTGTGGTGTGGGTAATTACATAATCACCAGGACTATTATAAGTTACCGTATCAAACTCTGTGTATGAAGTATCATTACCAACAAAAATCCACTCGTATTCGTACAATGGGTCACCACCGCTTTGCAAAACTGGGGCTAAATTGATAGTAGCGTCTCCGCAACCTTCATCCGCGCTTAAGGTGAAGGCAGTGTTTCCTGAAGGATCTGGATAAATTAATAATTGGTATGTAAAATTTTCAGTACTGGTTTGGACTCCAAGGTTTGGGCTTATTACATCTACCGTTGCTAATGCAGAAACGTTTACAGTATAAAGACCTGGAACAAGAGGAGTTCCGCAAATTTTTGCACACATCCACTGTGCTGAATCAGAGGCTGTAGGAAAAAAGTTCAATGTGCTGGTTCCTGTGTGATCAAATGTTTCCCATGTCAAACCAGGGGGCAGACCTGTAACTCCAAGAACGGTCATTTGTTGAAGTATGAGAGTCGCATTAGTGGGACTAGTAATGTCAAAAGTGTCTGGAAGGTAAAATGTCAAGTTCATCGTGTAAGGTTGTCCTGCCGTATCAGGATAAAGTGTATCGGGGCAACTTAAAGGCTCCGGAGGAACTGTATCGCAGGTAAAATCAACGGTACAAACGCTGCATTGCGCTTGGGCTTTTTGTAAGAAGCCAGTTAGAGAAATACAAATTAATAGTGTAAAGAGCTTTTTCATGTGATATTATTTATTCAATAGCAAAGTTTGGAATTGCAAAATTAACCAGTATTTAACAATTTACAAACAGTGATTTGCATTGAATTAACGAAAATATCGCAAAAAAAGGGTCAAAAGAGCACCATTATGTATCCCGTGGTGCTATAATCTTCACTACCGACAGCCTTCAATTCAAAATAGTAGGTGTCTTCAGAAACCATTCTTCCTGATAAGGTTCTCCCGTCCCACCTTACGTTAGCAGAAGTTGTATTGTATAAAAGTGTACCCCATCTATTGAAAATGGTGAGTTCGAACTCCTTCATACCCGTATTTGGAATTTCAAAGAAATCATTGAAACCATCTCCATTAGGAGAAAAGACGTTTGGTATAATGATGTACTCTTCAACTTGAAGCTCAATGCTGGCGGAATCTCTACAACCATTGTCATCAGTCACATGTAGCCAGATTTCATAGTTTCCTGGTC
>JALEGO010000753.1 GCA_022763165.1 Flavobacteriales bacterium | reverse complement strand
CCAATTCTTCTCCAGTAATTAAACTACAGGAATTGATAATAAGGGCTAAAAATATCAGAAATATACTGAGTTTGATTCCTCTCATATTCTACAATATAGAATAAAGAAACTATTGTACAATAACCTTCATGAAACCGACTTTTTCATCGGCAAAAATCTTAATCATGTACGTACCCGCTTCCAGGTTAGCATCAACATTAACAGCAGTAGAATTAACGTTTTGAGACAAAAGTCTTTTCCCTGTCAAATCAATAAGTTCAATGTAATCGATTTTTACATCTCCCGAAAGGGTAAACTGTTCTTGGGTTGGATTAGGGAATATCTTAAAGTTTTGAGTCAAAAGATCATACTCATTTAAACCATTCGTTAACCCTGAAATGTTTACAGTATTTGAAAGACCCAAGCAACTTGAAAAGGCATCCACTACTTCAACTGTATAATCACCATTTTGCGTTGGTATGTGAGTTGGTCCACCTGCCCCAGATATTTGAATGCCATCTAAGTACCAGATGTATGCAGCAAACCCTGCAGTAGCGATTAAAGAGTCATTGCTTTCCGTTAAAGTAACTTGAGGTAGAGGCTCTACTGTCAAAACTAGTTCAACCGTACTATCACAACCCACGAAGTTGGATAACGAATCATAATAAGTTCCTGGGTTCGTCAACACTTGAGATCCAAAGGCAAAACTGTCTCCATCACAAATCGTCATAGTTGTATTTGTGGTTGTGGGAGTGTAGGTGAATAAATTCAAAACATTTAAGCTGTCACATCCAATTACCGATACTGCGCTATCGACATATGTTCCTGCCGTTGTGTATACTACCCCATTAAATGTTACAGAATCTCCAAGACACATATGATGTGTAGATTGAACTGATATTTGTGATTGAAAAACCAATTGATGAAAAACGGTACTATCTGGACCAGCAGTATCCTGAAAAACCTGGGCATATGTTCCTGAAGCTGTGTAAGGGTTACCATCCAACCACAGTGTATCACCGAAGCACAAAGTATGTGTCTGGTAATTTACAATTCCATTGTAAAGTGCATCGATCTCTGTCTGAGTTAGAGTATTATCGAAAATATAAATATCATCAATTAGACCACCGAAGGGGTCTCCTGGTGAGGGCGTTTCTGCGATGTGCAAATCTGAAGGTGAAGCGGTATTCCAAGAACTCTTAACTGACGAACCAATAAGTGTTGCGTTGACATAAACTTTCACGGTATCACCATCATAATTTACCACTAAATGGTACCAATCTGTAAAATTGTAAGTGTAATTGAATAAGGCATCATTGCCCCAACCGAAAACATTGATTCCTGCCAGAGTTCCCCAGGAAGTACCCAAAGCCACACCAAAAGCACCGCTGGTACTTGTATTCCCCCAACTTAAGATGGCATTACTTCCGGCATGAGTAGCTGCATTAATTTTAAACCATAGACTTACAGCCCTAGCATCTCCTCCAGCGGGTAGAACACTTGTACTTGCCGTGTTGCAGTGGGCAGTAATAGAACTAAAATCAAATGCACTTAAAGGAGTTCCAAACCTATCACTAGCATATACCCCTCCTGAATTAATAAGGTGTAAATTGCTTCCTGAAGCATCATTAAGATTGCTATTAAATTCATAAGCAGCTACAAGACTCGTCTGAGACTTTACTTGACTTGAAAAAACCATGATAACTGCTAAAATATAAGTAAGGTAATTTGTTTTCATAAGTATAAATTGAATGCAAAATTAGATTATAAAATATTGATATACAGTATTTTTAATTTTATTTGATAAAGATCAAGATCGAGTGTATTAAGGACAATGTTCAATGTATTTACTCGATATTTGATTTTTTGCAAAACTACACTGAGAAATCACAAATAGCACAAAAAACAGGGGTATACAAAACCCCCTCATGTGCTTTTTTAGTAATAACTGAAACCGAAATGGGTTAGTGCTTGTTCATCAAATAAGATCGAAAGTAAGTGTTCCATTTTTATGATAAAACGCATACAAACAGAAGTAACCTTTAAGTAACCTCTAAATCAGATTTGTTTTCAAATTGTTAGGCGAATGATTAAAAATCACCCGAATCTTTCATCAACATCCATTACCATTATGATAAATTGAACATCATCATCGTTGATCTTTCCAGATTAGCGTTTTTTTAGTGGCAACATCATAGAAATCAGAACACCTTCCATCTCCATTTCCAGTAAAACCGCCATCTGGTTCGCAAACTAAATTGCAGGATTCATCAAAAACCCGGCTGGGGATATCACAACAATATGATGATACAAGATATACAACCTTGTCTTTATAATAATACTGATGAATTTGGATTGGAGGGTTTTTCTTCTCACTACTCTTAAACTCGTTAATTTTAAGATCAATACATGATTCATTTTTAACGATGGGATCTTTTTTCACTTCCTTTTTCTGCTCTTCCGTTACAACGCCATCGTTTGCGATTTGTTCTTTATTCTTACATGAGAATGAGAACAGCATCAAAAACAAGAAAAGAAACTTTAGGTTTTTCATTTTGCCGTTTCAAAGCAAGTTATAAAGAATTGTCAAACCGGTACTGAAAAGGTTTCTCTGATTTCTTCAAAAGCTTCCATAAGGGGTTCCAAATCATCGGTTGTAACCAACTTGATACGATGATTTTTAAAATTGGGAATACCCTTAAAGTAGTTTGTGTAATGCCTTCTCATCTCTAAAACTCCCAATCTTTCGCCTTTCCACTCTACTGATCTTTTCAGGTGGTAAATTGCAGCATTCAAACGATCATCAAAAGATGGAGCAGCCAGGTGAGAACCGGTTTCCATATAGTGTTTTATTTCCCTAAAAATCCAAGGATAACCAATGCTTGCTCTTCCAATCATTACCCCGTCAACACCGTATTTCTTACGCATTTCTACGGCTTTCTCTGGGCTATCTACATCACCATTCCCAAAAACTGGAATTTGCATTCTGGGATTATCCTTAATTTCTCCAATCAGCGTCCAATCGGCAAAGCCCTTATACATCTGCTTCCTTGTTCTGCCATGAATTGAAATTGCCTTAATACCAACATCTTGTAGGCGTTCTGCCACTTCAACGATGTATTTTGTATTTTCATCCCAACCCAATCGGGTTTTGACGGTTACGGGTAAATTGGTTGATTTCACAATTTCAGCAGTCATTCGAACCATTTTCGGGATATCTTGAAGGATACCTGCACCGGCACCTTTGCATGCCACTTTCTTTACAGGGCAACCATAATTGATATCGATGATGTCAGGATTTGAAGCAGCCGTGATCTCCGTAGCACGCTTCATACTCTCAATATTGTCACCAAAAATTTGGATCCCTAAAGGTCTTTCATATTCATAAAAATCCAGCTTTTGTACACTTTTTGCCGCATCGCGAATCAACCCTTCGGATGAAATAAACTCTGTATACATGACATCTGCTCCGTTCTTTTTGCACAGCTCTCTGAACGGGGGATCACTCACGTCCTCCATAGGAGCTAATAACAAAGGAAACTCGCCAAGTTCTATGTCGCCAATTTTTACCATTGCCTGCAAAATTATCAATTAAAGTAGTTGCCATCAAGTATGAATGCTGAATTCCCTTACTTTTGTTCGGAAAATTAGGACATGCAAAAATCAAAATTGGCATTGCTTCTTACCTTAGGTTGGTTTACACTTATCATGTTTGTCACGGTGCTTACCATGGGTCAAAACTCTGATTTGGAATCCCTTGGGCTTGATGGTGACATGGCCATTATGATTATGAAGATCTCTCAGATATTCAGCGTTCTGATGGTTTTTGTAGCCCCTGCAATAGGCATTGTTTTTTTGACAAATGAAAAGTTGCGTTTTCTAAATCTACATGTAAAACCTAAAGCTATTCTTTTGGTTTTAGGGACATTAACAATGGTTTTTGCACTCCCCTTGATCAATTATTTGGCAGAGTGGAATTCGACAATACAGTTGCCAGAAGCCTTACAAGGTATTCAAAGCTGGATGGAGGCTGCTGAACACCAAGCGGAAGTATTAACCATGAAGTTTTTGGAAATGGATTCAGTGGGAGACCTTATCATGAATCTTATTGTAATGGCTGTCGCTGCTGCAGTATGTGAAGAGATATTCTTCCGCGGATTGATGCAAAGACTTTTGGTCAAATTCACCAAAAATATTCATATCGGTATTTGGATCACAGCTATTCTATTCAGCGCAATGCATGGCCAATTTATGGGTTTTATTCCAAGAATGATCCTTGGAGCAGTGTTGGGCTATTTGTATGTTTGGAGTGGTTCTTTATGGGTTCCCATCCTAGGACATTTTGTAAATAATGGTCTGGCGGTTATCGTTGCATATTTCATTGGACTTGAAACTTTAAGTCCCGAAACTGAGACCATTGGCAGTGAAGAAGGACAATTAGGATTTGTATTGGCCAGTTTTGGACTTGTCTTAGCTATGCTTTCTCTTTTCTACAAGAATAAGTTCTCGGATTACCAGACACATACCAATTAGATTTCTATCCCAATAACCAGAATATCATCTGTTTGTTCCGTGCTAACCTTCCAGTTTAAATAGGCATCTTTAATAGCCGTTTCTTGATCCTGCATGGATAGATTTTGAATGTCTATCAAAAGATTCTTAAATCTCTTCATAGAGAACTTCTTATCCATCGGGCCTCCAAACTGATCTACAATACCATCACTAAAAGAATATACCCTATCACCAGGTTGTAGTTGATAGAATTTAGAGGTGAAGTTCTTAGCGATTTCTCTATGACCACCAATTGAATACTTTTCAGGGTCTAGTTGAATTATTTCCTTATTTCGAATGATGATAACAGGTCTGTAAGCACCAGAGTATGTTAAAAGATTGGAATTCAAATCCAGAAAGCACAGTGAAATATCAAATCCATCGTTTGTTTGATGCTTTGCATTCATTTGATTTAGTGACTTTTTAACTTTCTCATCTATTATCTGAAGAGCCTCTTCCGGTTTTAAAAACTTCTCATAATTGATTACCTGATGAAGGTATTCATTACTTATCATGGACATCAGAGCAGCATGCACCCCATGACCGGTGCAGTCTACCGCAGCAAATACCAAAACATCTCTCACTTTTTTGCACCACAAAAAGTCACCACTCACCAACTCTTTAGAAATGAGCAAGTTAAAAGAGTTTTGCTTCACGGTCTTGAGAAAATCAGTTCTGGGAAGAATCGCTTCTTGAATTCTTTGCGCATAACGGATATTGTCCATTATGTTCTTATTCTTACTTCTAATCTCTTCTTCAGCCTTTTTGCGTTCAGAGATATTCGTGTAAATAACCACATACTTTACCAACTTACCCACCTTGTTAAAGACAGGTGTGATTGTGGCAGTTGTCCACACGTGATGACCATTTTTATGAATATGTTTGGAATCGTACTGAATAGACTCTTTTGTTCTTTCAATTTCCTTCATCACCTCTCCAATACTATCATATGAGCTCACTTCGAGTAGTGACGAACCATAATGCTGTTTGACTTCTTCTAAATCGTATCCAGTCAATCTTTTAAGGCCATCATTCATCCATTCAATATTCCCGTCAGGTGCAGCAATAAGCACACCATCAGCGGTCTCTCTCATAGCAATTGTCAAAGTCTCTAATTCCTGCTTCTGTTTTAGTAACTCTCGAGTTCGAACGCGAACCTTTTTTTCTAGTAAATTTTTGGTCTTTGTAAGTTGATTCGTTCTTAGACTGATGACCAAGTAAGTCAGTGAGAATATAAACACAAATGAGCATATCATGAACCACCAAGTCTGCCAATATGCCTTTTTAATCGTAAACTTAAAGGCAGTGGGTTCCGACCAGTTTTGGAGATCCTTGCTAGACTGAACCAGCAGTCGATATTTTCCAGAGGCCAAATTGGAATAGGTTACTTTATTCTCTTTAGTCGGAGCTGACCATTTCTTATCTAAACCTTCAAGTTTTATTTGGTAATAAACATCTTTTGGATTCGTGAGATAAAGGCCCTTGTAGACAAAAGTCAAATGATTATCATAACTGTTAAACTTTGGATTAATAGGGTTAAGCGTCCAAGGTGCCAAAGAATCTGAAAACAGCGACCAATCAGCATCTTCGTAGTTGAGTTTAATCTTTTCAAAGAACACAGAGGAAATTGCCTTTACTTTGTGAGATTCAGTCGGATTGTGATGAATCAAGCCCTTAATAGTCCCGACCCAAATCTTATTAGTTTTGTCTTTAAACAAGGCATTCGTATTGCACTCTATTCCTGAAAAACCGTCAAGACTGTTGTATATTTTGAAAGTAGAAATACTCCGGTTTTGCCCAAGCCATACTTTTATCAAACCTTTTTCAGATCCCAAATACATCACGGAATCATTGAGAAATGCCATCGAATAAATATTTGATACGCCAAATTCATTCGAAGCCGAAAAGGATCTGAAACTTTCCCCATTATACAGAATCAGTTGCCCTTGTGAACTGATCCATAGGTTTCCATCTTTATCTGATATTAGATCGGTTATAGATTGAAAATCAAAACCGTCTTTTGGACCAAATTTCTTAATGGTTTTTCCATTATACCTGAAAATTCCCGTAGCTGTACCAATCCATATGTTTCCGTTTTTGTCCTCGGAAATTCCTGAAACAAAGTTTCTTACATCAAAAATCTCCTGAAACTCTTGCCTCTTTTGAAAAGCTTCACCATCAAAGGTTGAAATCGCTGATTCTCTATTTCTGCCAACACCCCCAATCCAAATTGTTCCTTTGCTATCTTGAAAGATGCTACTGACAGAATTTACCGCTAATCCATCCTCAGTAGTATATTGTTCAAATTGCTCTCCATCATATTTAAAAAGGCCCTGCTGAAACTCGCCAAACCATACGTTTCCAGATATATCTTCTAGAATCGCACCGAAGAATTCTTTCCCTCCAGGCGTGAGAGGAACTTCAGAAATCTGATTGTCTTTCAAATTAAACAGGCCTCCAGTTGTTCCGATCCAAATATTGGAATAGATATCTTCTTGTACTCCAATAACCATTTCATTGGTCAAACCTTCATTTTGACCATACGTTACGAATTGCTCTCCAAGGTATTGAAAAACCCCATTAGTATTTGAGCCCAGCCAAATGTTGCCTTCGTTATCCTCACAAATACTTATTATTTCATCTGAACCCAATCCATTTTGAGTACTTAAGTGTACAGAGGAATATTCGGAATACTTAAAAACACCATTATCTCTAGTGGTTACCCAAATAGTATTGTTTGATGCTCCCAAAATGTTACTAATATCTCCAACAACGAACGGTTCATTGGATAATACATTGGAATTCATGTTAAATGGGAAAACACCAAATTGAGTGGCTACCCACATTGTAGAATCATCCAGTTCGAAAAAAGCGTTAACATGAGGATTATCCATTTTCGTCAGATGATGAGAGATTTCTCCATCTTTTGTGATAACAGAAAAACCTTCTTTCTCATAACCTACCCACAGCCTATTGCCATCAGAATAAAGTGCTGAAATAGAAAAATCCAATAACCCATCTTCCTTACCCATTATACTGGTATCTGCTTGATCAAATGATATTAAACCATTTGCTGTGCCCACCCATATTTTGTTGTTAAATTCGACAATGGTGCTTATGTCTGAAAGGTGACCTCGATTTTGAAAAGCCCTTTGAATAGAATATCCATCAAACTTATTCAAGCCATTATATGTGCCAATCCAAATGCTTCCTTTGGTGTCTGGGTAGCAGCACTTTACGTTATTATTTGATAAACCGGTACTTTCATCTATATACTTAAAATCGGCTCCATCAAAAATTGAAACGCCACCTCCTTGTGTTCCAAACCACAAGTAACCCCTTTTATCTTGATGAATATCAAATACTTGAGACTGAGACAAGCCATCATCAACAGAAAAATTTCTAAAATAATATTGTTGTGCTCCAAGATTAAGTGTGAGCAAAAACAAAAAGGCTAATAATAGGTTATAATGCGTTGTGGTTGGCATTGCGGAGCAATTATACCCTAAGATTGGATAAAAAACAAATGGATAGAACCATGACAACAAGAATTGCTGAGTTTTTTATACTTTAGAAATGTGCATATTGGATTATTTTTTGGTTCGTTCAACCCTATTCACCAGGGACATCTGATTGTTGCCAACACCGTACTCAATTTGGCTTCTCTCGACCAGGTCTGGTTCGTGGTAACCCCTCAAAATCCATTTAAAGAGTTAGATGAGTTACTAGAAGAAAACTTGCGTTTGGAAATGGTGAATTTGGCGATTCAAGATAACAATCAATTGACTGCGAGCGATATCGAGTTTAGCTTGCCAAAGCCTTCATATACAATAGATACCCTGAAAGCTTTGATAGAAAAACACAAAATGGAACATCATTTTAGCTTGATTATTGGCTCGGACAACTTCATCGGTTTTCATAAGTGGCATGCCTATGAAGAGATTATGGATAATATCAAAGAGCTTATTGTTTATCCAAGACCAGGATATGAAGCGAAGAATGAGAAGATGCAGGCAAAAAATATCAGGATCCTTCAAAAAGTGCCATTTCTAGATCTTTCCGCTACCTATATAAGAGGTTTAGTTTCAAAAAATGTCGACATAAGATATCTAACTCCTGATTCGGTGATAGAATTTATTCAAAAGAATAATCTCTACTAATTGATGCCAAATTCAATCAGTGACTTAAAAAGAAGCGCTCCATCCTCATTTCTCAATTCATCATCTGCTGCCCTTTCAGGGTGAGGCATCATACCAAAAACATTGCGATTTTTGTTACAAATACCTGCAATATTAAGCAATGAGCCATTCGGATTTGCCTTGTCATTGACAGTTCCATTTTCATCACAATATTGAAAAAGAATCTGATCATTCTTCTGTAGATCTTCTAAAGATTCTTGACTTGCATAATACCGGCCCTCTCCATGAGCAATGGGAATCTTCAGCGCTTTTTCAGGTTCTGAATAGTTTGTAAGCTTAGTATTCTTAGATTTCGCTTTAATGTATATGTTTTTGCAGATAAATTTCTGAGTGTTGTTATGAAGCAATGCGCCTGGAAGCAAGCCTGCTTCGCAAAGCACTTGAAAACCATTACAAATTCCTATCACCACACCACCTTTCTCAGCGTGCTCCATAACCTTGGGCATAATATTCGTAAACCTGGCAATAGCCCCTGAACGAAGGTAATCGCCAAAAGAGAAACCTCCTGGAAGCACAATCACATCGGCACCCTGCAAATCAGCATCTTTGTGCCAAATATTTACAACCTCTTGACCTAGTTTCGATTCCAACACATAGATCATGTCATGATCACAGTTAGAACCTGGAAATGTAATGACGCCAAACTTCATTTTACAAAGGTAATATAGTTGAATGTTTAAAAAGCATTTTAATGTAGCTTATTACCTCATGTGATATAAATTTGCAAATAAACCTCTTAGCCATGAATTATTTAATATACATTCCGTTCGCGTTATTCTTATTCGCTTGCGGATCAAACCCCAATCAGAACGATCAACTCTCGAAAGACGATTTGGATGCTCTGATTGAACAAGAATTGAAAAACGAGCAACGTGCTAAATTTGGTGGTGGAAATTATTCATTTGAAACAATCACGGATCCGCCTAAAGTAGCAGAGCTAAATAAGAAGATCCTTATAGAGCAAAAAAAGAGTAAAGCCCTCCAAAACTCACAATCGAATCAAAGTTTGGGTGATAAATACAAATCTGGTGATCAATCAGTTGTTCCAGAAATTATACAAATCTTAAAAGGGAATGATGTCGACAAAAAGAGAACATTATATTTTGATCTTCAAAGGTCTTATGATGACCCTATAGAATATCAAATCACCAATGAAAAGATTATCAAAACAGTTTTTGAAAACCTAAAAAAGAAGGAAGATCAAGCAAATGCCATTCAGTTGGCTGGATACATGAAACTTCAAGGTTATATAAAACAGTTCGAAAATCTACTTGAAAGTGCAGATGCTGAAAACAAAAATCGCTTGCTCTATTGGCTCAGCGAGGAGGGTTCGAGCACCTTACCTTTGGATTATATTATTGAAAAGATTCAAACAAAAAAGATAGACCTAGTAAAGGACTATAATGCCATAGATGTTCTTGGTTCTTATTCTGAAAATGGAACTGCCAACAATCAAAAAAGAGCAATCGATGCCTGTATTAAAATCTATAATGACAAGCTGATACCATCAAGCAAATTCGAAGAAACCAAATCTTATTGGTCCTCAGACAATCCTGCAAACGCATTGATCGATGTATTACTAGAGTCTTCAGATCCCGGTGTAGTTGCAATCGCAAATGATTTAATTAAAAAGGATATTGCCGTTGGACAAGCTACGCTTTTTCTTTGCAAGCTGGAAGGAAAAACTCACCAAGAAAAGGCTCTGGCGCT
>JALEGO010000752.1 GCA_022763165.1 Flavobacteriales bacterium | reverse complement strand
GGTATAGCCATTCTCAGTTAAAATACTACAAGCTTTAGCACTCCTCCCTCCAGCAGCGCAATAAACCATTATTTGTTTATCCTTTGGAATATTGTGTTTTTCAAAACGATCCCAAAACCCTTGGTGAAAATCAATATTCACGGCATTCTCAATAAATCCTGTTTCTTTTAATTCATTTGACGTTCTTACATCAATGAGGAAGACATCATTTGAGATTTGGTTCTGAAATTCAGACGCACTCGAATTTTGAAAATTGCTATTTTGTGCACAAGCAGTGCAAAGCATTAACAGAGAAATAATGACATTAAACCATTTCATAACAATAAAATTAACCATTCATGATATCATTTGTTCGTGATATTGGTCACAATAATAAATTTTTTAAAATCACCACATGCGCCACTTATTGTACCTAGTTGTTTTTATTCTTGGAAGCCTTTCTAGTCAATCACAAACTACGAAGACCCTTTTAAATAGTGTTCTTAATGAATATATATGTCTGGTAAAACATGATGCATTTTATACTGTTAAAGATGATTTTGTGGTGAAATTTGAGGCCAATAACAAGATATACTATGATACCAGTCAGTATCACTTTGATAACCTATGGATCTATGGATCAAAGTATCCGGAATTTCTTTCAGATACTCCAAAGTCAGATGTCTGTGTGGATGAAGAACCCCGAATGGATCTCTTAGAAAGCTCTTTATTAGATTTTTTAGTCAAAAGAGTACAACTTCAACCAGGAGATGTTCACCTTTCATTGAGCCATCCAATTAAAAATGGCGCCTTTCATTTCATTGAGGTTTATGAAGTTGTTCCTGGAAAAAACAACTTTCATAGCAGACTCACAACTTTCAAATTCAACCTTTCTGGATCATTGATGGATCGAAATTCATGGAACTTCTATCAATACAGTTACAATAATTCTACTACGTTTTTTGAAAACGAAATTGCAGTTGATAAGAAAACTAAAGAATAGACTACCAAGTATAAGCAACTGAAACTTCTGAACTTGCCCCTTGAGCATCTATAGCAAGGGATTTAGGAAATTTGTTTTCCTTAGAATATAGTTCTGAAAGCGTTCCCTGGTATACCAATTGATCTGTTCTTCCTCCAAAATCTCGATCGTAAATCTCAATTTTTATGGGCGCATCATAACCTTCCTTGTGGATTTCAACCCCCAATTCAACCGGCAATGATTGTGTAAAGTCTGTTAGGACATTTTCCGATCCATCATAGATAAGATTGCCATGCTGATATAACATCACATATATATCGGGATTTGCATCAGAACTCCCATCCGTTGGAGATTGTGGGTCCCAATTACCTGTTTCTGGATATGAATTGATTGTCAAATTCTCAATGACAATTTTTTGAGGCGTTTTTTGAGTTTGACATTCAAGACCTTTAAATCCATCAGCACATTGACAAGATCCATCATCGCAGTAACCATCATTTCTGCAGATTACTTCATCACAAACATCTCTTTTGCATCCCACAGAGATGACTAATAAAAGTGACCAGATGAAAAATGCAAATCTCATACATCGAAGATACAAAAAATCGAAGTTTTTTGAAAAAATATTATTTCTACCGGATTTACATGACCTGGTATCATTGGCTGCAATTCGCACAAACACCACTCATTAAAACATTGGATTCCTGGAGCTCATAACCTGCTGGAATTGAAAAAGCAGGTATCTTAACATCTACCAAGCACTCAGACGTCTCGCATACTTTACATTTAAAATGAACATGATTATGCACATGAGAGTCGGAGTTGCATTGTTCAACACATAAAGCATACTTTAGAACTCCTCCATCATCTAAAACTTTATGAACTATTCCACTTGCTTCGAATGCGTTTAGTGTCCTGTAAACAGTTACGCGATCAATCTTACCGCTCAAAACTTTCTCCAAGTCCGCATGTGAAAGCGCATAGTCCCGTTGTTCAAAAACCTCTATCACAGCAATTCTTGGAGCCGTAACTCTTAGTCCGTGACTTTTAAGAAGTTCATTTGCATGCGTTTCAATGTGTGTGCTCATGGCTATGTTCGTGTTTGTGATCGTTAGATTTTTGATTCTTATACTTAAGAATCTCTTTACCTGAATTTAAGGCTAATTTTATTGCCCAATTTGCTATAATAAATGCACTTAAGATACCACTTATTGAATCCAACCAAAATATATTGTACTTCTTCCCAACATAAAGAGCAACAATAGCTGTTATGCTAGTGATAACATCCGCTAAGACATGCAAATATGCCGCATGAATATTATGATCACGATGCTCTTCCTTGTGATGCAATATATAGGCACTAACGCCATTTACTATTAATCCCAAAATAGCCATTTTCAGCGCATTGTCAAATTCTATTTCCTCTGGATGCAGCAACCGACCAATCGACTCTGCAAACATCAACATCGACACGATTAACAGAATTATCGCACTTGTGTAACCCGCCAAAGCAAAAAGGTTTTGATCATCAGAGAACAACTTTTTCCGTTTATTCCGTCTGGCAAAAGCATATGCAAACCACGTTAAGCCAATGGACAAAACATGCGCTGCCATGTGCCAGCCATCAGTCAACAAGGAAACAGAGTTGGTCCAATAGCCAATTCCAATTTCCCCAACCATTACGATGGCCGTGATGATTACAACGACTTTAGCCTTGTTCTCATTGATATGTATGTGATGATGGTTGTGCTGATGCATTCTTGCAAATAGGTTGCAAAAGTAAACTTAAAAAACTTTGGAATACCGTTTTTATAACGAATTCTTCAAACTATCTCATACCCTTTTTGGCAGCTTCATAGTCAGGGTTCTTTATTAAAGCATCATAATTTTCGGGTCGATGAAATTTAAGAAAAGTACCCTTATAAGCATCAAAAGTCATGGCATCCCAATGAATGACCTTGTGCACATACTGGTGCGTTTGAATAAGGTTCAAACATATGAGCGCAAAGAATCCCACTATAATCACATACCTTGGAAACCTCTGTAATCGAAGGACTTTATCTATAAAATACATCATTGGAAAGATTAAAATACCGTATACCTCAATGAATGCCCTGTTACCAAAACTACCGCCATACCACCAACACCACCAACAGGCAATTACGTACAAAAAGCACAGTCCCGCACAAATAAAAAGATTGCGTGTTTTGGGCTTTAAAAAAAGAACACCCGATAGTGCAAAAACCAAAACTGGGCTATAAACCAACCAACCCTTTCTAAAACTGAACATTACCTCAAAAACCTTTGGCGACAACCAAAAGAACCGTTCATCTCCGTAAGAGTAGACCCAAAATGTTCCTAGCATAGTTTTCCATAAAATAAATTGCACACATAAGACTAAAAATATCCACGGTGTACTCAGCAGCAAGCTCTTGAAATCCCACCCTTTGTAGAGAGCTAATAACGCAACAAAGCCAATCGGAACCGCATTGGTTGGGCGTATAAGCAACAACAAACCTATGATCAAGCCAAACAATAATTGATCTCTCAAAAAAGATGCTCTAGGTCCTTTCAATACTTTAACCACGATCACCATTAATAGACTACAGGAATATACATGTGTCATTGCCGATTCATGGCTCAGGTAATAGAAAAAATTAGTTCCTAAAAATACGCCCAGAAGGGACAGCGAAACGCTGTAAGGATCATAGCGCTTGGCGAAAAACTTGAGCGCGTAAAGCCCGCAAAGCAAAAAATACAATAAACTGGACCAAGATAAAGCTACTCTATATGGTTTTGAAAACCCATCAGTCTCAGAGCCAAAAACACAAGCAAAAGTATGACCAACCAAAAAGAATGGGGCGTACAGAATTGCAGCTCCTGCAGTCATTTTTGGATACTTCTTAGTTCCGTCAACACCTCCCTCTAACCAATAATTTTTGTTTTGTTCAGTGTTGGCATTTAAGTAGTCAAAACTCAAATCTTGGTATATAAAAATAGCGGGTAAATAGCTGTAGTAAGACTTTACATCATGTTCAATTACATTTCTGTCTTGGTAATAAGCATTGTAAAAGACGGAGATCAAAATAATCCCCCAAAAGACTATAAAGGGTGCCTTTTTATGAATACTTTTTGACAGCAATTTCAATTTTCGACTAAGTTATGAATATGATAATCATAATAAACCATTAAGTTTTGGATAACTTTGATCAAATTTACCTATGAAAGTCTTTATTTGGGTTCTTTTTGTTCAGTTGGTTCTGCTGTATACAGCATGCGATTACATTGAATATGATAGTGAACCAAAATCCGGGCTTATCTCCGCTTACTACTGTGATGCAGATTCGGTGGTAGTCAAAGATGGCATCACTAAATTCTTTGATCAATCTGCAATCTTTGGTAATGGAGAAACCCAATCAAGTGACTTTTCAAAATCAGGGAACTACTCCATAAAGCTAGACGCCCAGCAACAGTTTGGCGGTTCTATTGAGCTTACGAAGTTCCAAGGAGGAAACTATATTCAAGTTGAAGTTTACAGATATAAAGGTGATGAAAATTCAAAGTTGGTCGTAGCAACACCTAATGGCACCGTTTATCAAAGCACAGGAACTCCAGTTTCAATGGATGAAGACGGATGGGGCTTAATGCGCTTAGACATTGAACTTCCAGAACAAATCATGAATGAAAAAAAGATTTCTATTTATTGCTGGAATAGCGGGAATCAAGTTGCTTATTTTGACGATCTCAAAATCAAAGTTCACAGCGAAAAAGTTTATCCAGAGTTTAATGTACCTAACCTAGAAATAAAGATTAAAAAGAAGCATCTCAAAAAGTTAAAAAAGATCAGAAAAGAAGCTTTGGAAGCTGGCGTTTTGCTTGAGAAAAAATGGGTCAAGGCTAAAATGAAGTTTGGTGAAGAAAAATTCAAAGTTAAAGTTCGGTTGAAAGGGGATTGGACAGATCATCTAATTGGGCGAAAGTGGTCTTTAAGAGTTAAAATTGATGAAGAAAAAACATGGAGAGGCATGAAGGAATTCTCCATTCAAACACCCGAGTCAAGATCTTTTCTTGATGAATGGGTTTATCACAAAATGTGTGAGCAAGAAGATGTACTTGCTCCAAGGTACGGCTTCATTCCTGTTCGTTTAAATAACAGAAGTCTGGGCATATACGCTTATGAAGAGCATTTCACCAAACATCTGGTTGAAAATCAAAATAGACGAGAAGGACCAATTATAAAATTCGATGAAACAGGGCTATGGGAGGATATGCGTCTTTTGAAAAAATTAAAAAAACCGAATTACCACATGCGGCCTTACTACAACTCGAGTTTGATTGAGCCTTTTAAAGAAAAAAAGACCCTCAAAAAAGAGAGCCTTTATAACAATTTTCTAGTGGGACAAAACCTCGTACAGGCTTATAAGGAGGGACTCACTGCCGTAGACCCATATTTCGATTTACGAAAGCTTGCTTACTATTATGCCATTACGGATTTCTTAATGGCAAAACACGCCTTTAAATGGCACAATCAACGCTTTTATTACAACCCAGTAAACGCAAAATTAGAAATGATCGCTTATGATGGGTACGGTGGTTACAGGGAAGAATCAGACAGCAACGCCATTACGTTTGCTCATAGACGCGATTGCGACTTTAAATTATTTTTTGAAGATGATATTCCCACATACTACCCCTTAAATGACAAGGCTTTTCTTGAGGAATACAAAAAAGCTTTGAAAAAAATATCTGAG
>JALEGO010000751.1 GCA_022763165.1 Flavobacteriales bacterium | reverse complement strand
TTAAATTTCTTAACCTTTTTGTTAGTGACTTGGGAAGCGATGAAGATCTCGAAACTCTAGCTTCTATTCTCGAGAGGTTTCAATCTCTTCAATATGTTGATATTGCAGGGAATAATATTGCTGACAGAGTGTTTTCTTTTGTAAAGGGTCATGAAGCGCAAAAAGAACTAACAGATAGGTTTCGGAACAAAGTTGTTTTTTCTTTTAAAACACTGCTTGAGAGTCAATTTCCCCTAGCTGAGCGTGAACATCACAATGATTGGTATCAAACGCATATAAGATACTATAGTACAAATTATTATCTATCAACTTTGCCTTAGAGGCTTTTTAATTATTTCTACGCATCCGTTTTAGTATTTTATAGTTATATCATTATCTGCATTAAAAAAAGCTTTAAGAATACTGTCTGTGTCAGGTTGATCAACGGTTACCGCTTGGTTGCTTCTAGCTGTAGCTCTTACTGCTTTCAGTAACGCTCTTTCATATTTTTCGCCAACCTTTTCAATAAGCATAAGTACTGCCAACTTCGTTGGTGTGAGATCACTTTCTTCATAGGTAAACTTACAATCTTCTACAAATTGACGAAATTTGAAGTCTTGAACTTTCGCTACAGCTGTTTCACAAAAGTCATCAAAACTGCTTACCTCAGTATATTTTTGTGGAAAGATCTCTGCATCGGATAAAAAATGCAAATGATCCTTAATTTGATCTTTCAAACGGATTCCTACCCATATTTTAGTAACACATTCTTCAGCTTCAGAGTCTAATCTTTTTGCGTTGTAACTATAAGCCGCAGTCGTTATCTGTGAGGCTATGATCAAAGCCCCAAATAATTTTTTAAACATGTTTCTCATAATAAATAATATCTTCGTTAAGATCCATTCTTACAACGTTTCTGAGGGGAGGGATAAACGATTTTTTCTTTAACTCATCAAGGTCTTTGTTGTCTAAGAGTGTATCCCCAGTTTTAGCTTTAAATTTATCCTGTACGAAGATTTTGTTACCTTCCCAATCAATAGCAGTTACTTTTCTTTGAACTTTTCTTGATTTTTGATGCAATAATTCCAGCAGTTCTTTAGTCATTATCCCGCTACACTTTCCCTCATTACTAAGTAGGCCATTGCAGATAAAACTTGAGATTAATAATGCTGCAGCTTTTCTTATCATAATACGATTTCCTTTCAAAATTTCCCTGTGGGAATTAACCTCACTCTCATCTTTTCTCATAAATAGCTAGTCATGCGCCAGTACATCGTGATTAACAACCTGCCCTTGAAATAATAAATAATCTTGTTCCCCCAGTGATCTGGTTAAAGCAAAGCTAAAGGGAGAGTTAATGCTGATATTGGGGCCATTCGGATATATACAAGCAGATTCTCTAACTCCGTGCAAAGCCGTAGCTGCTGATGCCTCTACCCCCTTGTTCGATAGTTCAAAGGTAACTTTTTGAATATAGTCTGTAATTTTAATGGGACTGTCTGCTAAAGTTGTTCTAAAGCCTCCACACAAAATTTGCGGTAGATAACCAGTAAGTAAAATCTTTAGATCTAAACTTTGCTTCATGCTTACAAAAGGGGCATTAAATAGCCGTGTGTATTGAACAGGCGTGTTTCGTAAATAAGAAATTTCTGCAGTTTCTATTGGTCTTATATCTCTTATGTTACGGCTATGGCGAAGCGTTAAATTAACCCCCCTACCGTTGGTAAATTTACGAGTGTTACATCGTTGTTTTGAGTAAACTGCAAAGAAGTGCCTGAAAGTGTAAGTGATTTTACATATTTTGACCTTCTATTCAGGTCACTAAATTTTAAATGGGATTTTTCTACATTTCCCCATATCCAGCTGGCATTTACATAAAGTGTGTGCAGCAAAACAAAGACAGAATCTTGTGAAAAAGTTTCAGCTGTGAGAAGTTCTTTAATCTTACCCTTTGTATCTTTTTCTACAACAGCATTAAATGTGGAGGCAGCCTTTACTGAATCTGAAAAATCTGCCTCCATAATGCGCGCTCCAATTGCCTCAAGAGGTAAAGCACTATCTTCATTAAGGTTTAGGTGAGATGCCAAAAAGGCATAGGCACCATTGATAAAGTCAAAGTTCCTATTATCCCATTTATTTGTTGGAGTATAATAATTGGCAGAGTCCTGGATTAATCCATTTAGAGTTGTCATATCTTCAACAATTCTTGAGTTTTGGGAAAATTGAGCGATTTCATCTCGAATAGGCTCTTCCGTAATGGCACTCAGCAAAGCTAGTGTTTGAGCAACACCCATGGGACAATAGACATTATTAGTAGGATGTTCTTGCTGGATCGCAGCATGCAATTTCGTGCCGATTAGATATAGAGTTGGATCTACCTCATACGCTTCTACACCATTTTCATCGGAAGTCGATCTTGCGATAGTGCTTTGTTGAGTGTCACTAACGCATGTCGATTCACCTATAAGTTGTGGTTCAGCCCTAAGACTCTTAAAATAATCCATGACACCTTTTTTTAGTTGATTAAGCGAGGCCTTCCCAAGAAATTTATGACTTAATGTTTCTGCTTTCGAATTAGAATTTACTTTGCTAGTTTGATCGGTAGGATCCTTTTCTAACTCATTAACTTCATTACGTTTTATTGTACTATAGCTTTTATAACTTCTTAGATAACTTGACTTTGGCAATGAATCTTTGCTTGTTAACGTTGAGGTCATCGATCTGGGCCAAAGTTTGACACAGTTTTTACCAATCAGACCTAATTCCATGAAAGGATTTGCGTTTACGTTTTCTGGTAATAGATACACACTGCTTACCAATAGTGCGGGAAGTATGGTTTTCTTCATATTTATCCTTCAACCCCTGTTTAATAAAGTCTTTGTTTAATAAAGTCTTTTGTCAATACTCTAAAGTTGATTATAAAACTAAACGTGCAGCTATAAAATGACTTTTAAACATAAAATTCTCTCTTGCCATTTTTATTTTTTTATCAAAAAGTTTCAATAAGGAAAAGCTGATAGATAATAGTTTGTACTATAGTATCTTATATGCGTTTGGTACCAATCATCGTATTTTTCGCGATCAGCTCTGGGAAATTGATTTTTAAGCAAGGTCTTACATAAAAAAACAACCTTTTTTTGGAATTTCTTTGTTAGCTCTTTTTGTCCTTCAGCTTCATACTCTTTCACGAAAGAAAGGACTTGAGTTGCAATGCTATTACCATCAATATTAATATACTGAAGACTATTAAACTTATCAAGAATACTCGCAAGCAGAACAAGGTCTTCACGTGATCGTAGTTGACTTGTATAAAGATTAAGAAATTTAAGTTTAGGGAGGTAAGGCAGTAAGTCATCAGTAATTACTTTGAGTCCTGATGAGCCAAGCAAAGTGCCTTGTAAATCTAAAACCTCAATCTCTGCAAGTTTTTCTGAATCTAAAGCACGAGTTTGTCGAATAAATTTGCTCGTTGAGATATATCCTTCATCTTTAAGCCATTCTGCATCTTCATCACTTACAACCTTTGTTCCATCCAAAGTACTGCCAACTGTCACAGGGCTGTTTAAGCTGAGAGCAAGAAATATGGCTATCAAATAGAACGCTATTTTTTTCATATAATTTCCATTCATGTTAAGCCTTCATATCTTATTTCATTACATTCTTGGGCGAAACGACTAGATGTCTATACCCATGGAAAATCTTTGATCAAGAAGAGACCACGCTTTCCTGAGGAAAAACATATTTGTATATTCTATTCAAAGTATCTATCATCAACCATAACATTATTTAAAAATGAATTAAAATGAAGAAAATTAAAATCTTAAGTTTAGCTCTTCCTCTTTTCCTTAGTGTGGGAGAGGGAAGGTGTGTTCATTATGTTGAATATTCGGGTTTTGGGGTTGAAGATCCTCCACGAACCAAAAAGAAGAGTGACACTTCCCTAAACATTAAACTTATCCTCGAAGAAGATATTCTTAAAAGAGAGGAAAATGATATTGAGGGAATTAATTTGAGTGCAAATCGTTTAACAAATGAAGGAGTGCGTTACCTTATTGATACTCTTATAAGTCCTGAGCATGCATCTAAGTTTAAGAATTTAAAGTATCTTAATTTACTGGCAAATCCAGTAGATCTTTCTATTTTAAGTATTTGCAAG
>JALEGO010000750.1 GCA_022763165.1 Flavobacteriales bacterium | reverse complement strand
CCTTGTTGAACACAAGCATCTTCAAGAACCTTGAGACTGTACTTTTTCGCAATCGAATTGACATGCTTCATATCCACCATATTCGAAAATAAGTGAGCAGGTAAAATAGCTTTCGTTTTTTTTGTAATTCTTGACTCAATAAGATTTGCATCCATTACCATTGTGTCAGAATCAATGTCAGTAAATACAGGCTTTGCACCAAGATTAATAATTTCGCTCGCAACAGGCTGACAACAAAAGCCTTGCGTTATCACCTCATCGCCTTGTTTAACTCCTAATCCTCGTAATGCAACTGAAATAGCTCCTGTTCCACTATGGACTGCAATAGCAGCTGCAGCACCCGTTTTTTGGCAGATTCTTTTTTCAAGTTGTTCAACATTATCGTTGAGTATGAATTTATTATTAATACCACTATTGAATACTGCTTGACGGATAAATTGCTCATGTGATGATGGCAATTTATTCGGAAAAAAAAAAACATTTTTATTACTCATTATTCTCTCCATAAAAGTCATATATCAATTCAGCAATTCGATCAATTTCAGAAAATTTCAAATCAGGATATAAAGGAAGCGCTAATGTTCGTCTACTAACACGCTCAGCTACAGGAAAATCTCCTTTGAAATACCCGTAATGTTTAAAGCATGGCTGCATGTGAATGGGTATGGGGTAATAGATCTCTGTTTCAATCAATTTCCTTTTCAAAAAAGTATGTAGCTTATTGCGATTATGCGCTTCAATTACATAACAGTAATAAACAGGGCTTGTTTGATGCGCATAATTAACAATCTTAGGAATACATACTTGGCTAATATTTTTTAACTTTTTATTATAATAAGCTGCTAACTCATCCCTCCTCCGAACGTCTTCTTCAAGATAGTTGAGCTTATTAAGGAGAACTCCCGCCTGTATATCATCCATTTTGCTATTAGTTCCACAATACAAAGCTTCGTTCGATATACCTGGCATATTACCGACTGTTTTTCCCATTCTTCCATGATGACGCATAAGAGCAACTCTTTCTGCTATTTTCGAATCATTTGTAATTACCATCCCAGCATCACCCAAAGCCCCTAATGTCTTTGTTGGAAAAAATGATAAAATACCCGCGTCACCTAAAAGCCCAGCATGCACTCCGTTATGCCACATACCAATTGATTCAGCACTATCTTCTAATACCTTCAAATTATGCTTTTTTGCAATACGCATAATTGAGGTCATATCTGCCATTTGAACAAACAAATGCACTGGCATAATTGCCTTAGTTTTCGAAGTAATTGCCTTCTCAATTAAATGAGAAGACATGGAGTAACTGTTATCATCTATATCTACAAACACAGGTATAGCACCTACATTTACAACACTCATTGCAGTAGCAACAAAGGTAAAACAAGGTACAATCACTTCATCACCTGGGCCAATTCCACAAGCTCTTAATAGTAGCGTTAACGCGTCAGTACCACTATTTAAAGCAATTGCGTAATCTGCTCTAGTGTACATTTTTATCTCATGCTCAAATTTTTGCACGGTTTTACCATGACTAAATTTCCCATGCTCAAATATTTCATCAATATTTTTACTTAAACCACTCCACCTTTTTATAAATGATTCTCTGCCATTAAAAAATAGAATTTTTTTATTAAAAGCCATTAATTATCCTCCATAAGATTGTGTTTTATCTTTGCCAACATTTCACAAACTTTGTAATGGAAACTAATATCACTAAGCGGCTTCTTCCCATTACTAAAAAAGTAGTCATATGCTCTTTTAAAGAAACTTTCTAACGTGTTGTCATAAAATACTTTTTCGTCTTTCAAATTGTTCTTATTATCAAATTCATATAAATATGAGTAAAAATCAGAACTATCAACTGGGAAAAAGCCTTGTATTTTGTACCCATTAGTAAACTTTAACTCCACTGATCTTTGTTTTATGGGACTCATTAAATTTGACTCAAGGTATATTTTGATCCCGTCTTTTGACTCTAAATCAACGTAAGCACCTCCCATGTTTTCAACAATATTCCTTGAGTAATGCATATCCCATATTTTGCCTGACTTATAATTCATTTCAGAGTTCACTAATAGACATAGCAATACAAGCATGTGTGGAAATTCAACATCCAAAGCTGAGCTGTGTGAGTCAGTATTTAGAGAAACAGATACTCGGGACTTATTTTGAATAATTTTTATTGAATATATTTCATGATTCATATTTACTAGTTGACTTAATCTTTCTTTCAAATAAAAGAATAGTCGGCTGCAACTCCAGTTTGAAACAACTAGAATATCAAGAGAAGAGTTACTAATAATTTTTTTCAAATCTGAAATACTTGAATCTACTGAACATAATGGCTTTTCAATAAGAAATTTTTGATATCCAATATCAACTGCTTTCTCGATTATAGATTCCCTCAAATTAGGTGGAGTGCATATATGTACGACAGCATTACTCTTATCTTCAATTTTTAATTTTTCAATACCTGAAGCATACCCAATACCATCTAGCCGCTTCTGATATATTGGATCAACTGCAAATATTGAGAGGTTTTGATATTTTTTCTTCTTACCTAGATTTTTTAAACAATTAGCATGTAAATCTCTTCCAGAATGCCCGAACCCCATAATAATTGCACTGAACATTACACCATTTGATTTTTTTTCCTGCTCATCAATTTTTGGAAAGAATTGAATACAACTATCAATGTTAATTTTAAGATCGTCAGACGTAAGTAGCTCTTCAGTTTTTATAATAATGTTGTAGTGATTTGGAAAATGGCATGAGTTAAACCCTGCAACACGTCCTAAATATTTTGAGTCCACAAATACCAAATCATTAACTTCAACCACATAAGGAGTCTCAATCTCTACAAAGCCTAAGAAACCAATCCGATCAATACATGCATTTGTATGAATATTAGTTTCGTCAGTGGTGGCAATCTCATGTATTTCACTTCTTCTTAAACATCTACTTTTATCTGCCATCAAAAGCATGCCTCGGTCATATTTTTTGTGATCTAGCATCTTTATAAAATGACCATGGGCTTTACTCTCTTTGTGTTTCAGCAACCGCATCATTACCTCCCCAAGGATATCTTGGCGTTTTTTTAGAGATTGAACCTACCAATGAAATGTCTTCTACAACAACTTGCCCTGAAATATCATAAGTATTTTCAATTGAACCTATTCTTTTCATTTGAATGATGTTTTTCTTGAAATCATTTAGAACACCAATATACTCATGAAATAGTGATGATTTAAACTTAGTGAATCCAGAAAGCATATTACAATAGCAATTCTTACCATCGTGAAACTTTACAAACACATCTTTACATTCACCGTGTTGATATTCCCAATCTAGCTGAATTTCAATTTCAGGAATTAACTGTGTCCTAGCTTTTATTACTGCCTTAGTTTCAAGACCTATGATTTCATGATTTATATATGACTCATATATTTCAATATCACCCACAAGATATCGAACCACATCAATTGCATTTGGGCCGTTATCAAAAATGGCACCAACAGGACTTGATGTATTTTCCAGATACCAAGAGTTTTCAAAACAATGTTCTTTTATGTTCTCGAGGTAACGAACCTTAACACTTATAGGGTAGTTATGATTGTTGATACTATTCCGCATCTTTTTCATTAAATGGTATATATTTTTGTTATACCTTCTATGGAACGCAGTCTGTAATACAACATTTTTCTTCTTAGCCTCCTTTATCAGTCGCTTTACTTGACATCTACTTTTAACTAATGGTTTCTCACAACAGACATGAATCCTTTTTTTAATTGCCTTCATACATGTTTTATAATGAAGATCATTCGGAAGATTAACTATAATTGCATCTACCTTTTTACTATTTAAAACATCATTTACGTCACGAGTTACTAAATCAATTTGGCCTTTATATTTATTTATTTTATTGAAGTCAATGTCGCAAACTGCGACCAAATTAAAAAACTGATTTTTTGAAAGCGCCTTCAAGTAGAAGTCAGTAATTGCCCCCATCCCAATAATACCTACATTAATTGATTTTTTTAAATATGACTTACACTTCATATCATCTCTCCATTTATGGTCGCCACAAATTGACTCGACTGTTATTCAAATCGGAATCTTTGAAGATTCCCTTCAAGTCAAGTAGCAAACCATCTTTACTTATTTTTTGGATAAAATAGCTGGGCTCAATACACTTAAACTTTTCATGAGCTACAAGAAATAAAATTGCATCACATTGTGGTAGTGAATTTATATCTACTAATGATATATTTTTTTTACTCGCATCTTCTGTTGTAACATGAGGATCGCAAACAAAAACATCAACTCCTTCTTTTCTCAGTTTTTCAACCAAACGCAGAGATTTTGAGTTTCTTAAGTCAGGGCAGTTCTCTTTGAACGTCATTCCCATAACTAGTATTCTCTTATTCTTTATGCTGTGTTTTTTATTT
>JALEGO010000749.1 GCA_022763165.1 Flavobacteriales bacterium | reverse complement strand
GCTATTGGGGTTAGTTAAGACTGCAGCTCCATTAATGCTGATTTTGGAGTTGTTTGAGTTTTGACATTCACAACTAAAATTAGTATTACAACTCAAAGCACTGGCTATATTATTTACAGTTCGTTTTGCTTGGAAGCCTTGTTGATCAGAAGGAATATATTTATGGGGCCTTTGCGGTAGCATGGTGATGTTGTTCGTAATCCCATTATAATAACCCCAATGATCTTGAGCCATTGAAAATCTTCCAGGTAAACGATTTCCATCGCCAAAATCTATATCTAGGTATTCGAATTTATGCACCAAATCATCTAAATTGCCTTTGCATGATTGTTCCTTCACTTCCAAAAGTCTCAATCTTTTTTTGTCTGGATTTGCAGTTGATGCAGCACTGTTTAATGGCGGTAAATAAGCATAAGAAAGGGAATTGCAACTAAAATAGTCTTGTATGAGTTTGTATGATTTAATGCACACTCCTGTTTTATTCTTGATATAAATATTGGTCAATGCCTTTGATTGACCATCACTATTTACTGGAGTCATGAAAACAAAATTGCTTGAGTTTCCAATGTCCTCTCTCACTTTCGAGTAATCGAAAGAAATTGTTGAGCTTGAACTTCTTATTTCTGTTAATCTAGCCTGCTGAGTATGGGTGAGAATTGAATTTTGGCCCTTTCCATGTCTAAATGGAGAAGAGGAAGACCCGGAAAATACAGTATTGATGTCAATATCTGAAGACCAAGTGCCTAAGCTTCTAGATGTGAATAACTCCGCTTCGTATTCAAATTCTATTCTGTTGCCATTGAGATCTTCAATTTTAACCAAATGCCATGTTTGAACTTGAGGTATTCTTGATTCATTGGTTTGATAAGAAGAAGCATACACTCGATCAATAGCGGAGGTGTTTGCCTTTTGATCCGATCCACCAAAGTAATATTTGATTCCTTTTCCATCTGTAATTGTGAAATATAAGAACCGAGAATGTTGGTTCACTAACACATTTACATTGGGATCGTAGTAGACTTCAATTTTAAGATTACTATGTTCTTTGAGAACTGGATTTCTGTTATGATCAAAATAAAAACTTCCTGTTTTACCATTAAAACTAAAGCTATAGATATCACTTTCGGTGTCGAGCCAACCTTTAGAACCTGCAGTCCAAATTGATACACCGTTGTAGTCATAGTAGTTGGAGCTGTCTATTGTAGTCCCATCTGAAGCTGTGCCTAGATTGTTTAATCCATAGGTTTCATAGAAGCCAGGACAATTTGAAACATTGGGCGTTCTTCCTCCTTCATCGGGCATGTTTCTTACTGATCTGGTGATTGAACCTCCGGCTTTTAAACTCCATCCCAATCCAACAGAAGATGCAATCTCTGAAACTTTTACACCACTAGAGTGATAGACAATTGAAACATTCGTTGAAGTCTTCCCTGAAGATAAGCTTCCAATTGGTAGAGCAATTGAAGGTGTTCCTGTATGATTGGAAACAGCTATATCATTGTGCTTAAAAAGGCTACTCGTGTTGGGTGCAGTAGGAGCTTTCAGTGAATCTCCTCCAGACCAGATGGATTGACCAATTGAGCTGAATACAGTAAAAATTAAAATTAGTGTTGTTATGGATTTGAATTTCATCTTGAGTATTATTTGCATTTAAGAAAATGAATAAAGCCGCATACCTCATTATTCTGAACCTTACAACAGAACTGTATGCGGCTTTTGTGCCTATTGGAACTTAAAACAACAAAATTGAAAGGCTATATGTCATTATCATAATAATTAAGTAAAGGAAGATGTTGGTTTGATGTTCTTGAATTTGTTTTTTCATATGGACTATTTAAAAAAGCCTTATGGGAGTCATTGCCAATTTTGGAAATATCTATCACGAATTGATTCCCACAAGGATAGTGCTAAGCTACTGACTACTTAAGCGCTGCGAAAGAATTTCGGGGGGTACAAAGTGAGTATGATGCTTTCCTACAGGGGGGTACAAATGAAAGAAGTAGAGTGGTGGAGTAGCTTATCCTTCTATAATAAAATCTCTAAGTGTTCGATCAATTGATGGTTTTACTTTAGATTTTAACCTCTTTTTTGCCTTTTTTAATCCCTCATCTGTAATGTGCATGACCTCGCACATCTGTTGATTGCTTATTTTGCTCTTAATCAGTAGTGCAATTTTTAGATCTGTCTTAGTTGGGTTGTCAAAATTTTCTTGAATGAAAGAGTTAAAATTTGGATATATGCTATGAAAAACGGCCTCAAACCGTGGCCAGTGATTTTCGTTTTTGGTCAATTCTTCAATGATTTGAAGCATTCTTTCTAATTCTTGATTTACTAGATTTTCCTTTTCAAGCTTAACAGATTCTAAAGTTTGATTTACCTGTTCGATTTTCTTTTGAAAGCCCTCTTCCTTTTTTGCAGATTCTAGTTTAGACTTTAAGTACTTTTTTCTTTGTGCATATAAGAAATAGGAAACGGGAATAAGAGCTATAATAGCAATAAGAGCCAGAATTAATCTTTCCTGAGATTTTATTCTTTCTTCAGATGCTACTTTTTGATGCTCATAAATTTGCTGATTTTGGAGTTCTAATGTTCTTTCCATTTCACTAACGCTCATGGCATTTTTAGCTTTAGTAGAGTCTTTTGAATTCAACAATTCCAGATGATGTTCTAAATAGTTCAGGCTACCGGGAAAATCTCCATTCAATTTTAAAATCTTTGATTTTAATAAATAAACTTCAATGAGTTCTGCATTAAAGAGTCTTTCATCCCTGAAGTTTAGGATTTCATTAAGGAACCTATCGGCTTTCTTTATCTCGCCATTGTCGAAATGAGATTTGGCCAAGGATAAATAAGAGGTAGAAAGTTCCTGAACAAATTCAGATTCTTTGGCAGTTTTAATAGCTTTTTCTAAAAATTTTTGCCCTCTTTCAACTTCTCCAACTTCAACCAAAAAATTTCCAAGAAGTCGATTGTATAGAATTATTTCAGCACTGAAATTGTTGGTATAAGATGTATCAATTAGGTTTAAAAGAATTTCTTCTGATTTTTTCCAGTCTCCTTGGAGAAAATGATGCTGAGCAATAAGTTCCTTAAGTCTTCTAACCCGATATCGATTGTACGAAGCGGTTTTGTTCTCAAAAAAGTCTATGGCTTCCGCTATTTCAGTTTGGTAAAGGGCTAGTTCTTCTTTGCTTTCATATAAGGACCATTTTTTTGTGAGTAAGGAATACTTGCTGTAAAGAGAATTTTCATCGTTGTAATTGTGAATAAATTCATCTATAAGAAACTTAGCTCTTTGTTTTTGGCCAACGCTATTAAAGATATCCGCAATTTTGATAATAATATAGGATGCTTCGGAGATTTTAATGCCCGGGATGTTGGATTTTATACCTTCCACATATTCTCTATAAGCCGTTCTCAGATAGTATAATGATGAATCAAGATTTTTGTTGAAATAATGTATGTTTCCCAAGTCTGAGTGTGCAGTTATTTGAAACCTTAATGAATTGGCCTTCTCAGCAAAGATTAAATTGAGTCTAGAATGTTTAAATGCTGAATCGAGGTTTTGGTTATAGCCAGACCTAAAGGCGTAGGATAATAGTGCGTGAGTGTAGGCTATACCACTCAAATTGTTGTTATTTTTGCAGTGTTGAATGGCATCATAAAATGTGATTATACTCCCTACTTGATCTTCAAAAACTTTGTTGGTTGCAGAACTTACCTTTTTAGCCACATTTTCATCACCATATATTTTTGCGAGTTGATCAATAGGTAATGCTTTGACCTTGGTGCAGAACAGAAAGATCAAAATTGAAATAAATATTCTGGACTTATTCATTTTCTCTTCACATCTAATACAACTGTTCCCATAGCAATGATTTTATCCTCATCTTTCATATCTTCATGATAAACAATGCATTTGGTGACCATTGAGCGATGTCCATTTCTTACGATATGTGCTTCAGCTATAAGATCTAATGGTTTTGAAGCTTTTAAGAAGTCTGTTCTTAAATCGATGCTGGCAAGTTGATCTTCGGGACCATTTAAAGTGGTTACGGCTGCTGCTCCACATGCCCCATCGATTAAGGTTGCTATCATACCACCATGCCAACGACTAGTTCTTGGATCACCAACCAGTTCTTGTTTAAATGGCAATTTAAGTTTGGCAAACCTTAGTTTTACATCAAGTAGTTTGATGTCGAGAAATTTATGGAGAGGCATCATGCTCTCAATTACCTGCGTGAACAATGCTTTTCTTTGATCGTCTAGAACTTCAAATTCCATAGTTTATTCATTCGTTACTTTGAGACTGGATGTTTCTTGAGTCCATTCCCTTTCCGTAATGGAAATGTCATTCTTAAAGAAGTATTTTCCGCCCCAATCAGCGACTACTCTTCTGTACTCGGTTCCAACCTCACCATTAACGATAGTGTATTTAGTAATGGTTTTATTCCCTTGTCTAAAAACCTTTTTAGTTATTCCTGGTGGGTTTGCAGCTACGATTTCCTTTGACTTGTCTGGAGCTGCAGCGTTTTGAGTCTTTTGTGCTGCTAATTTTTTCTTTTCAGCTTCTAGTTTTGCCTTTGCTTTTTCGAAGGCTTCCTTTTTCTTTCGATACTCTTCTTCTTCTTTTTGTTTTGCTGCCAATTCAGCTTGCCTTTTTTCTTCTGCTAATTTTTCTTCTTGAAGCTTTTCTAGGCGCTCTTTTTCCGCTTGTTCTGCAGCTTTCTTTTTAGCTGCTTCTTCCGCTGCTAAGCGTGCGGCTTCTTCTTCTTTTCGTTTTTCTTCCAATTCCTTCAACCTCTGAATTTCTGCTTCTTCCTCTTTCTTCTTGCGCTCAAGTTCTTCTAGTCTCTTTTTTTCTGCTTCGGCTGCTTTTTGCATCCTTTCAATTTCCTTCAGCCTTTCAATTTCGGCTTCTTCTTCTTTTCTTTTTTCTTCTAATTCTTTAAGCCTTTGTTTTTCGGCTTCTTCCTCCGCTTTTCGTTTCGCTTCTGCTTCAAGGGCTTTTTGCTTGGCTTCTGCTTCTTTTCTCTTCTGTTCTAGTGCTTCCAATCTTCTTTTTTCAGCTTCTTCGGCCAACCTTTGTTCTTCTTCTTTTGCTTTTCTAGCTTTTTCTTGTTCTTGCTTTTTACGCTCTGCTTCAAGCGCCTCTAGCCTTTTCTTTTCTTCCTCAATTTTACGTTCTGCTTCTGCCAGCTCCTTTTGTTTTTGTAACTCCTCTGCAGAAGGTCCCAAGTCATCTGACACATTTTGACCAATATTTTCTTTGGATGCCTCCAGTGCTGCAATTTCATCTTGTTCTTCCTGAGCTGCTGCTGTTTCTAGTGCTAGTAGCTCTTCAGTATCTTCCTGCTTTTCAGCCAATGCGTCTTTCAAAGAATCCATTTCTTCTTGGATCTGCTCAAAATAAGTTGCATCAAAAATGAATTTATATTGATTGGTGTCATAGACTATTTTGGCGATAGGTTGATCTAAGGCTTTGTCATTCAGGCCCTTTACTTTTTTAAATAGGGATACATCCAATCCTCCAAACTCATAGCCAAAAGCAGCGTCACCTTCAGGAATGTTTGTGGCCTGAACTAAAATATATTTACTTCGATATCCAGGTTTTGAGAAAACTACGAAATAGTCCTTTTGTAGTGGTAATATGTACTTAAAACGCCCACTTTTTTCAGTATTTATTTGAGCGATTTCCTCTCCATCACTCAATAAGGAGACTTTTACATTTTGAAGTTTTTCTTTTCCTTCACGTATTTTCCCATCAATTCTTAAGACATCTCTTTGCT
>JALEGO010000748.1 GCA_022763165.1 Flavobacteriales bacterium | reverse complement strand
TTAGTTTAAACCCAAATCTGTCTTTGTCATTTTTGTCTTTAAAGCTCTTGGCATATCTAACCGCAGTTTGGTATAAATTTCGTTCCCCCACCTTTGCTAAAACGGACAAACCCGGAAAAAGAAACGGGTCTTTAGTCTGCATATTGATTACGCCATTGAAAGCATTGGGGCCAAAAAGCGCTCCATTTGCTCCAACCACCAATTCAACTTTTTTGATATCTAGTTCCGAAGCCCCTAAGAAGTTACCTAAAGAAAAATTCAATCCAGGTGATTGGTTGTCTACACCATCAATCAACTGAAGAGATCTTACTGGACTTGTGGAGTTAAAGCCTCTTGTATTAATGACTTTGAACCCAATACTTGCAGAGGTAACATCTACCCCTTTCAAATGTCCTAAACCTTCATAGAAGTCTGCAGAGGGTGTTTCTTTGATGCTTATGGCATCCATTGTCTCTACAGTTTGGGGTGCCTGTTTTTGCTTTTCAGTGAGCCTTGTATCAACGACTTCTACAGTTTTAATTTCGAATTTTTTTGTGGAAAGGTTTACTTTGATTTTGCTATCAAAAGATGAAACGTCTAATTCGGTATTTTCATACCCCATAAAAGAAACAACTATAGTAAATGGTGGTGTTCTATTCGTCTGAATAGCAAAATTTCCATCCAAATCAGTGGTCATTCCCTCGGTTGTGCCCTTTATCACAACACTTGCCCCAATGATTGGATCACCAGTTTCATTATCCTTTACCACTCCTTTAAAAGTATTCTGGCCTGAAACCAGGCCAGAATAAAATGTTATAAAGAGTAAGGTACTTAGTAAGCCCTTTAACTTCATACCTACTTAATAATTACTTTATGAAAATCAGTTTTTGCAGATGTTTCCACTTGAATGAAATATAGTCCTGGTGCAAAGTCTTCCACAGAAACGTTCAAAAAGTTACTATTTACTCCTGCAGTTCTAACGATCTGTCCTGCATTATTTAGAATAGTATACTGTCTAATTTGTTCTTCTGCAGCAATGTTCAACACGTCAGCAGTTGGATTAGGAAATACACTTGATACACCTCGTACTTCAGCTTCTTCAACTGTTAAGGGTGGAGCTTGAATCACAGAATGATAAACTCTTGGAGCCAAATAGCCCATAATCGTATCAATATATGCTAGAGCCTTCGCTTTTGACATATCTGGATTTGTCAATTTTGCTGTAGAATCGTTTGGCTCATTTGGATCCCACCATTGCCATGGTGCACTTTCAGGACTAGGTCTGATAAATGGGAATAAACCTTTGTGACCATCATTAATAGCATTGGCTCTAGTAGTCCAAGCATCGGAAATATTTTGACTGATAAAAGGATCATTATTTCCAAAACCATTTGTTTGTCTTTGGATATCATGACTTCCACTTACATCTACAACGGTTTGTTGCGTTGTTGGTACAATTACTGTTCCATACATGTATGGCGCAAATGGATCGTTTGGACAGTGAAATGAAACCATAGGCACATCTCCAGCCTCTAACCATGTAGAATCACCCATTGCTCCACCTAGATTACATGAAAAAGATATTTCTGAGTTGTAACCAGCATGATTAGTAATATTCAAGCCATTTCCTCCAATACCATTCCAATCTCCTGATAAGGCAGTATCAACATAGAACTGATTACTGGTCAAATCAAAAAACTTAGTCATTTGAATCTCAGAAAGCTTATTTAGAGATGCCATAGCAAAAGCTACATACCCTCCTGAACCTTCTCCTAAAACAGAAATTCTACCTGGTTCAATTTTATACGTGTTAGTGGTAGCAGCATCCTTTCTTAGGAATCTAACAGCTGTTCTTCCGTCTTGAACGGCCCTGTAAACTGCATTAAGAAGAGTACCAGTTCTCTCATCCTGATTCTGTCCTAGTGGATTCCAACCCAATCTGTAATCGATTGAAGCTACAACATATCCATATTTTGCAAGTCTTGTACAAATTTCTACAATTGCACTGTCGTTTCTATTTCCAACAACTCCACCATTCAATGGTTTTGGCAAGAAATTACCAGTATGTAAATAAACGAATACAGGTCTTTTAGACATTGTATCACCTGTAGGTTCATAGATCGTCATTTCAAGATCTTCTGGAGCTGGACTACCTGAAATAACTGTAATATTATTACTAAAAACAATGTTGTCTGTCACTGTAACATCAGTAAACACCTCAGACAAAAATCTCTGAGCGTTTACATTGATAGACGCACAAAGTAATAAGATAATTGAAAAGTATAAATGCTTCATATTTAAAGATTATAGAATTATATAGCAGGCGAAATTACAGTATTTTAGATATTAAACCACAACTCAAAATATTTTTTTAACAGAAAATTTTATGATGATCCAAAACGAAGATCTTCCGAACCTAAAATATGGTTCAAAAAAACTAAAGTAATTTAATAATTGAGGGACCGAAAAGGATGAACAACCTACATTTTAACGATCTTGAACTCAGTTCTTCGGTTTGCCTGATGATCATCCGCAGAGCATTTCACACCATTTTTACAATGATTGACTAGTTGAGTTTCGCCATAGCCCTTACCATAGATTCTTTCCTTAGAAATACCCTTTGATACGATGTAGGCAGCACTACTCTTTGCCCTTCTATCACTTAAAGCTCTGTTGTATTCATCAGATCCCCTTGAATCAGTATGAGAACCTAATTCAATGACAATAGTTGGGTTTTCATTCATTACTGTCACGATTTTATCCAACTCAGCAGCAGCATCAGGGCGTATATCATGCTTATTCAAATCAAAGTATATTGGATTGATATCAATGAGCTTACCGATATCGGTACCAATTTCAAGTTTATCGAGATCAACATCCAAATATTCCTCTAATCTTATCACACCTGGCTTCTTTATCTCGTGATTAAAGGTGAGTTTTTTACCAAGGTACCCTTCTTTTTCAAGGATAACTTGATAACTTAAACGGTCTCCTATTTTCTTTTCTGTAATGGGCTTACAGAATTCACCAGCACCCGTTTTAATATTCAAAGCCTCAGAATCTGTCATGTTATCATGCAATACAACATGAACCCCTTCAAGCATTTCTCCTGTAACCTTATCTTTAACAATGCCACAAAGCCTAATGTCTGGAATTCTCTCTAGCTCAACATCAACCTTCATAGATTGACCATTTTCAATTTTGTAGGTATCAAAGTCTTTTGTACCATCGAAATATCTAGGTTTCTTACCCACAATGCTATACTTAGTTTCAGGATCGACTTCAAAACAATAGTTTGCCAGGCTGTCTGACTGCTTTGTCTCTAAAATCTCACCCTTATCATTCAAAAGAGAGATCTCAGCATCAGGAATTCTTTCTCCAGTATTCTTTTCTTTAGATATTCCACAAACCTCATATTTGGTAGTCAACTTTACGAATGAATAAATATCATCATCACCTTTACCTCCTGGGCGGTTTGAGGATAAATAACCATTTTTAAGATTGTCATCGATTACATATGAGAAATCATCAGAGGAAGTATTGATCGGAAAACCAAGATTCGTGATCTTGCTGAATCGATCTTTCTGGGATATAGCTGCCGAATAAACATCTAGACCGCCTAGACCTAAATGTCCATCAGATGCAAAATACAACACATTTGTCTTGTGAATAAAAGGAAACACCTCATTCCCCTCTGTATTGATTTCTGGTCCTAAATTTATAGGCTCGCTCCAAGTTCCATCAGATAATCTTTGACTCTTATACAGATCCATCCCTCCTTTTCCTCCAGGGCGATCAGAAGAAAAATATAAAGTTTTGCCATCTGCTGTCAGTGCCGGATGTTCAGTACGGAAGTCGTCATTGTTGAATGGTAAAAAATCCTCGTCCTGAAATTCACCATCTTTGATCTTGGCATAATAGATCTGAAGATTGTTGCTTCCATCTTTGCCTCGCACATCATTTTTGTTGTAATAGTTATTTCTTGAGAAATAAATTTCACTGTAGTCAGCATTGAAGGCTGCCAGTCCTTCGTGGAATTTTGAATTGTATTTGTGATGAAGTACATCAGGGTCTAACAAGTTACCGGCTGTATCCATTTTTGCCACATATAAATCTAAAAATGGTTTCTCGTTCCAATTATATCGTCTAACTACAGGTTGCACTCCTTCTCGAGAAGAGGTGAAAACAATTTGAGAATCCTTGTAGAATATTGGTCCAAAATCTGATTGTTCAGAATTAATATCCAGATTTTTAAGTAAATACTCGCCTTTATCTTCGGAAAGCTTCTTGACATAATTTGGGTCTTCCAATTTTCTAGATGGACGTGTATCAGCTGAAACATTGCTGTTATACTTTTTCATCCAAGCATCGGCATCTTCATACTTTTTGTTATACTTCAGCACCTCTGCATAATAATACATATCAACGCTTTCCTTACTGGTAGAGTTCATCACCCGACTGTACCAAGTCTCTGCGCTATCCATTGCATGTATCCTTCTGTAAGAATCAGCAATTTTTCTATATACGCTCTCATCACCTTTTTTAGCGACTTTTTTGTAGAGATCTATAGCCTTGTTATAAGAATATTTGTCATAAAACTTATCACCTCTTTTCAACTTAGATGCAGTGCTACACGACATTACAAATAGCGTGACCGTCAGGGCCAATATTCCAAATTTTGACATCAACTTCATTTCTATTAAAAGTATCTTGGTGATTTAATTCGACCTTTATCATTGAAAAAGAAGTCATAACTCAACATCAATTCATGACTTCCAATGCTATATTGATTTATTTCGGTTAGAGGAAAATCGTATGCGTATCCCGCTCTAAGTTGATCATTAAACTGATAACCTATTAATGCGCCTAACCCATCCCTTGTTCTATACATTGCCCCAAGAGATAATTTTTCTCTTATCAAGAAATTCGCTGTAAAATCAAATTCCACAGGAGCATTCTGAACCACTTTTACCAATGAAGTAGGCTTAAGCTTTAGATCGTCTGAAAGCTTAAAAACAGCTCCAATGATTGCAAAATAGTGCCTTTTCTCACTTGCCAACTGGGTTGTTCCAGTAACGGTGTTGGTTTCAAAGTCATTTTCCAAGAGTTTTGGTGCTGATAGGCCTGCATAGAAGTTATCAGTGTAATAATAGGCGCCAAAGCCCAAATTGGGAAGAACATCACTTTTAATATTGGATTGAAATGTTTGATCACCCTGTTCGTCTAAAACAAGAGAGGTCAGCGAAGCCTGCATCAAATTAATCCCTGCCTTCAATCCAAGAGCCAATTTAGCTTTTTGAGAAACTTGAAATCGATAAGCTCCATCAGCGAAAAAAGAGGTCACCCCTACAGGACCTATTTTATCATGAACTATAGACAAACCTACACCTAACTTTTCATGTGCAAGTGGCGAATGAACTGTCAGCGTTTGTGTATTCGGTGCTCCATCAAAACCCACCCATTGATGCCTGGTCAGGGCTGTCACCGTAAGTGCCTCTCTACTTCCAGCATATCCAGAGTTCACAGCAAGCGTGTTAAACATGTAATGTGTGTACATAGGATCTTGCTGACCAATTACATCATTGGAAAACATGACCAATGCAAAAAGAGCTATGTAAATTAAGCGGTTTCTCATCTCAATTATCTTTTCATATAAACATATCCTGTCTTCTTATCTGATCCATCTCCAAGATCTAGGATATAGAAATAGGTTCCATCAGGAACTGTTTCATTCCCATTTGAAAAACCAGACTGATTTCTACCATCCCACCAGTTGTTTGAATTGTAAGGTTGGGCCTCAAATACTTTGTTTCCCCACCTATTGTAAATTACAATGGAGTTGTCTGGATATCTACTAAGTAATCTTATTCTGAAAGTCTCATTGACTCCATCGCCATTTGGAGAAAACGCCTCAGGAATCACTATTTCACAATTGTCTGGATCTCGCCAGTCTGGAATTCCATCCTCATCACAATCATCAATGACTCCATCTTCATCAACATCGAATTCTTCACCATCAGGAGTATCGTCATCATCACTGTCAATATCTCTAAAATCTTCAAAGGAATCTCCATCTGTATCTATAGGGAAATTGACAAAATTATTATCATCAATTCCGTCACCATTTACATCAGTGAAGTTATCCACCATACCGTCATTATCAAGATCAAGGATACCAATATCTGCCTCTATAACATCATAAAGTCCATCGTTGTCACTATCTAAATCTAAATAATCTGGTATGCTATCCCCATCAAAATCTATTATGATAGGATTGCAGATATCAGACAAGTCCCCAAGAGCTTCATAACTGTCAGGAATACCGTCATTGTCACTATCTAAATCAAGGTAATTTAGTATACCATCTCCATCAGTGTCAGCGGTCAGTCCCTCATAGAAATCTGCTATTCCATCTCCATCGCTATCCAAAAGTGTAACATTGATGATGACAATTGCTGTATCACAATGAATTGGGACGCCATTATCACAAACTTCATAAGTTATAGTGTCAGGCCCACAATAACCAAAATCGGCTGTATAAGCTATACTGTCACCGTTTAAGACAATTGCCGTTCCATGATTGGGTCCTCCAATGATCGTTGTTGTCAAATTATCATTGTTGTTAGGGTCAAAATCATTTGCTTGAACATCAATTATCGTAAGAGTGCTGTCTGTCGTATTCACTGTATCATCAACAGCTTCAGGCGGCAGATTTGTCGAGTAAACATCAATAATAACAATAACCGTATCACAAAGATTTGGATTGCCTCCATCACAGACAATGGCCGTCATGGTATCTATACCAATAAAACCAGAATCAGGAGTATAGATGAAACATGTATCACCATTGCCCAAACCACTAATTGTTCCGTTTAAGGGTCCGTTGATCACAGATGTTACATCCACTGTATCACCATCTACATCAATTACATAAACACAAATTGTGTCTGCCGTCCAATGTGGGGTACTTGAATAAATCGTGTCAATAGGATTACCAAGACTATCCACAATTACTGGTGGATCATTTACAGGGATAACATTTATGAATACTGTGTCCGTATCGCATAAAACAGGAACACCATTATCACAAATAACATAAATTATCGTGTCAATCCCAGTAAAATTGGTATCAGGCACGTAAATGATGCTGTCTCCATTGATTACAGTTCCGGGTCCATTACTTGGACCAACCAATATAGTAGTAGTGAGCGAATCGCCATCCACATCAAAATCATTGTTTTGAACATCAATCACAATAGGTGTCTCCTCTAGTGTGCTGACAGTATCTGTATTTGCCACTGGAGGATCGTTTACTGGAGTCACATTTACAATGATCACAACTGTATCACACAAAGTAGGAGCTCCGTTGTCACAAACTATAATGTTAAATGTATCAATGCCATTCCAATTTGGATTTGGAGTGTAAGTTATGCAGGTATCACCGTTACCCAATCCTGTTACTCCTCCATTGGAAGGACCAGGATTTATATTGGTAATATCTACTAAATCACTATCAGGATCGATTACATTTACACATATCGTAATGAAACTATCTTCAGGTATTGTAAATATCAATGTATCAATTGGATTACCAGTATTAGTATCAATTACCACCGGAGGATCGTTAACTGGAAGTACATCTATCACAATAAGTCCAGTGTCACAAAGTGGGCCGCCCAAACTTGGTGCAGTTGTGTCGCAAACAATGTAGTAAATAGTGTCGGTCCCGGTAAAATTAGAATCAGGAACATAACAAATAGTATCTCCCACTGTTGATGCGCTGCCATTTGAAGGGCCACCGAAAATGCCTCCAAGCAATATTGAATCTAGATTAGGGTCAATATCGTTTCCAAGCACAGTAAAGCAAATAGAATCATCTTCATTGACTTGAACATTATCATCTGTTGCTACTGGAGGTAGTTCATTTTGAGGTATGATCACAATCAGGTTAGCAGTATCACACAGCCCTGAAGGATCACATATGTAATAACATACTGTATCAATAGTATCCGGCTGAGGGAAATTCGCTATATATTGAATACTATCATTGACTACAATTACAGTCCCGAAGTTGGCACCACTACATAAATTAACAGTCAAAGGATCACCATCTGGATCATTATCGTTTATAAGCACTGGGAATGTTACTGTTCCTCCTGGATCAACCGTAGTAATATCATCATTTGCAATAGGTGGATCATTCACTGGAATTACATCAATAATTATTACAACTGTATCACAAAGAATTGGCGTTCCATTGTCACAAATGGTTACAACAATAGTGTCTCCACCTATATATCCTGGGATTGGAGTGTAAGTTATGCATGTATCCCCATCTCCCAAACCTGTCATAATCCCATGAGATGGTCCGAATAACGAAGAATTAATATCTACAAGATCCAAATCTACATCAGTGGTGCTTATACAGATAACCTCTGAACTATCTTCAATAACAGTCACATAAATAGTATCACTAGATGCAACAGGCGCATCATTTACAGGAGTAACATCAATAATTACAACAACTGTGTCACATAGCGAAGGAATTCCATTATCACAAACAATAATGGATACGGTATCTAAACCTACAAAATTGGTATCAGGAGAATATATAAAACAAGTGTCTCCATCTCCTAATCCAGTAATACCTCCATTAGAAGGGCCACCAAAAGAGCCTACAACATCTATGCTATCGAGATCGATATCGACTCCATTCAAACAAATTGTAATTGGAGTATCTTCTGGTGTAGTAGTTATTAAAGTATCGATAGGGTTGCCTCCTGGATCTGTAATTACAGGTGGATTATTTATACCTCCCACATTAATCAGAACAACCGCTGTATCGCAAAGTCCAAAAGGATCACATACAACATACACTATTGTATCAATTCCTGTAAACCCTCCTGTTGGTGTGTAGGAAATGCTATCACCGTTTACAACTGTAGCTGAACCATTATTTGGACCACTAATAATATTGGTTGTTGTCAAAGGATCTCCATCGGGGTCTGAATCATTGCTTTGAACGTCAATAACTACTGTTGTTCCTACTGGAGTGGATGTTGCATCATCTACTGCAATTGGAGGGTCATTAACTGGCGTTACATTAATAATTACAACAACTGTATCACAAAGTACAGGTGAACCATTGTCACAAACTATTATGGACACCGTATCGGTTCCATTCCAATTTGTGTTTGGTGTGTACGTGAAGCAAGTATCGCCATCTCCAATACCTGTTATTCCACCATTTGTTGGTCCACCGAAAGATCCTGTTACATCAACAGTATCTCCATCAGGATCATTTATTTGAGGACACACTACTATAAAACTATCTTCTGGAATGGTAAAGACAAGTGTATCAATGGGGTTTCCAGTACTATCAACAATTACTGGAGGCGTATTTACCTGACTGCCTACTGTCACAACGACAATAGCCGTATCACACAGAGGTCCTGGGTCACAAACAACATAAATAAAAGTATCAGTGCCTGTAAAACCTCCAGTTGGCGTGTAAGAAATACTATCACCATTGATGATAGTTATCGAACCATTACTAGGTCCACTTATTACTGAAGTTGTAGTTAAAGGATCACCATCAACATCAGAGTCATTCGATTGAACATCAACCACTACTGTAGTACCAACAGTTGTTGTAGCTTGATCATCAATGGCTATAGGCGGATCATTGACTGGAGTTACGTTTATGATGACAACAACTGTATCACACAATGCTGGCACTCCATTATCGCAGACTACAGCAATTACAGTATCAGATCCATTCCAATTGGTATTTGGTGTATAAGTAAAGCAGGTATCTCCATCACCGACACCAGTAATACCACCATTGTTTGGACCACCAAAGGTTCCTGTTACATCAACATTCTGACCATTAGAATCAATAACATTTATGCAAACATTTATAAAACTGTCTTCTGGGATTGTAAAGACTAGAGTATCTATTGGATTCCCAGAACTATCAACAATAACAGGCGGGATATTCAAACTATCTACGACTATGTACACCCACGCAAAAGCGCATTGAGGAGGCAAAGGATTGCCATCATCACAAATGTTATATTGAAGACTATCAATTCCTATAAAACCATTGTTTGGTGTATAGGTGATCTCTCCAGTAGTTAAATTGACAGTGGCATTTCCATTAGAGGGACCATTACCAGGAACAATTGTTGTTGTGCCAGGATCAATATTACCCAGCGGGTCTAAAGGATCTGAATCATTATTTAAGATATCGATGATAACGGCTGTGTTTAGGATTGTATATGCCGTATCATTGATTGCTACAGGTGGATCATTGACTGGGTTCACGACAACTATAATTGTTACGGTGTCGCATAAACCAGAATTATCACAAGCAATCACAAGTAAAGTGTCAATACCATTCCAGTTCGGGTTTGGAGTATAATTGAAACATGTATCGTTAGGATTACCAGTTCCGGTTATTCCTCCGTTTTGGGCTGTTGAATTGATCACATCTACGTCAAGATCGACTCCATCATTATCTGTAGCATCAAGACAAATAACAATTGGAATATCTTCGAAAGTCGAAATTCCAGTAATCGTGTCATTGTTATTTGGGTTTCCATTTCCAGAAATGATGACAGGAGGATCACAACTGACTGTAACAGTTAAAGTGCTGGTATCATTTCCGCAGCTGGTTGTTGTTATAATATATTCATAATTATATGTACCAAATGGAACTCCGGTCAAATCTAAATTATTTCCCGTTATAACACCTTGAGAATTGACATTGACCCAAGTACCTCCACTCTGAGGCGTTCCACCAAGAGCAGCAAACATGTCATTAATCGATGAACTATTGCACCATGTGATCGAATTATCAGCCCCAGCATCTGCACCTTGATTAATAGTCACTATAACGGTTGCACTATCTGCAGGACAGGCACCTCCGCTATTTACAACATATATAAATTGGAAAGTTCCAACACCTGCTAATGATGGGTTCAAAATGTTACCACTCAACCCAGAAGCTGAGTTCACATTCACCCATGTCCCTCCGGAGGCCGGTGTGCCAGTTAATTGATTGAATAAATTCAGAATTGTATCCGTAGAACAAGCGTTCACTGCAGCATCACCTCCAGCATTTGCAGAATCAGCAACAGCAATCGTAGCGTATGCAGTATCAGCTGCACATGTTCCAGAAGGGCCTACTGCGTAAAAGAATACGTAAGGGCTTCCAGCTGCAGTCATCCCTAAAGTAACCGGATTCACGACTGGACCACCAAGAATGTTGCTATTAAAGTCATGCCATGTTCCTCCCGGATCCCCACCAGTCACCACTGTGGACAAATCTAAACTGTTTGTATTACTACATATACTGAGGCTACCGTCATTTCCAGCGTTGCTGCTATCGATAACCGATACCGTTACTTTATGAAAATTATTATCACACCAGCCAACCTGAATTTGAATAACAAAATCTTGGCTATCGCCCACAGCAACAGGAGGGAAAATATTATGGTAATTGATTCCAGGTGATGAAAGTATAAGTGTAGTACTATCATCTTGATAGAATTTATAGAGCGTTGCTTCAGGGACGATTGGGATAGTTATTATTTGTGAATCGCCTGGACAATAAACAAGATCTGGAATCAATGGTGTAAGATTTGTTTGAAAAACTGTCATAGGAACAGTGTCCAAATTACTTTCACAACCAGCAATTGACTTACTGACAATAAATGTATCTGTTGTACCGGCAATTACACCTGTATTAAATGTATTTGTAGAAGAAGGTCCTTGTAATACACTTAAATTCATATCATAAAAAGTATATAAAGCTCCTGGAGTTGCTGGGATCGTTATTACTGGTGCCTGTCCATCGCAATAATATTGATCAGCAATTGACACAGATGGTGTTAACGGTACAATTGTGGCAAAATCATTTAATTGAACACTACAGTTTGTGCCTACTGCTAAAACCGAGTAATTACCGAATTGTGCTGGTGCTGGAATATTAAATGTCAAAGTACCGCCAGTACCAACTTGGGCAATTCCAACATTCACTCCTGACGGATCGCGCAGTTGATATGTTACACCAACCTCTGAAAGTAGAACATCTATTGATGCACCGGCATTCAAGCATATTGAATCATTTGTAACAGTAAGCGTTTCATCAGGTCGAGTAACATTAATAATATTGGGAGTATTTTCATTTTGATCTCCCGGATCGCCATTACTATTTTGGTCAGCAACTGTACCATCATCTGAAACGTCCATTGAAGACGCAGTTCCACCTTGAGTGGAAGAAGTAGTTGCGATCACATTATTGTAATAATTAGAGTTGAATCCGCTGGCATTCAAATCAATTCTAACGGTATAGTCAATTTGATATGTTGTGCCCAAAGCACTTGGTAAGGTATTATCACCATTAACTCCAATTGGATTCGTACCTGAATTACTCACTAAAATTTTTGTGTTGGAAACTCCATCCCATAGTGTGTTAAAAGTAAACAGTCCAGAAGTAGATGATGGAGGTGTTACAACGGATACGACAGTGGCACCAGAAGGAAGGCCAGCATTGAGGTCATGTTCAATTTGAACATTATCTGCGGGAAAAGTGTCTAGGTTTTCAACGGTTATCGTAAAAGGAACATCATAAGTACAGCCAAGTACCTGATTCGGGCTTCCTGAAGTCAGTGCCACTCCTATTTGGGGTCCTAAAACACTTATGGTAACAACGGCTGTTGCACATTGTTGTGCGGTTCCTGCTGGAGGTATATCACAAACTTCATATACAAAGACATCCGTTCCAACAAAATTTGTGTTCGGGGTATATGTATAGGTGCCATTTGGATTAAGTACAACAGTTCCATTTGATGGTTGTGTAACAACTGTTGGAACGCCTAATGGATTCCCATCTGGATCTGGATCATCATTATCCAAAACACCACTATTGAGGTTTGGAGAACCTGAAGTCCAAGGTTGAATAGTAGTTGTAAGAGGCGTGTTTATGGCCGTGGAGCCGGTATCATCTCTTAATAAAGGAGGACAGTTATTATCATCCACAACAACAAAGACTCCTTCTTCATGCAAAACGTTGAACCACCATGTGTTAATGGTTCTATTATTACCTGGCCCGTCTCCTGGACCTTGACTTCTTAACCATGAATTACAGGGGTTAACTGCACACCCTGTATCAACATTGACAATGGGATTACCTACACCTATAAGTGAGTTATCCCAAAAATTTGGGAGAATCTTTGGAACTCCTGGTCTAATGTGATTTGCCAATAGACCATTAGGATTGCCCTCAACATCTTGCATTGGATAATTAGTTAGACCATTTGCAATTTTGATATCCACTCTAAACGTATCCGGAGCCACTATTGGGTTTCCCAAATTGTCTATTCCTGACCAATAAATTGTATTGATGCCCAACTCAAGGCGTTGATCAAGCCTT
>JALEGO010000747.1 GCA_022763165.1 Flavobacteriales bacterium | reverse complement strand
GTTTGTAATCAAATTCTTGCACAATATGTGGTTCCAGGAATGAAAACTGAAGGCTATGGACGTATTATAAATATCATATCCACTTCAGTAAAAGCACCGCTCAAAGGATTAGGTGTATCAAATACCATTCGTGGGGCTGTGGGAAATTGGGCGAAAACCCTGGCAAATGAACTGGGCCAACACAACATTACTGTTAACAATGTACTTCCTGGAGCTACAGAAACAGAGAGACTGACCTCAATTATTCAAGGCAAAGCCGAAAAAAGTGGCAAGACCACTGCCGAAATTGCCAATCAAATGAAAAGTGTAGTGCCCATGGGCAGGTTTGCTCAGCCTGATGAAGTAGCAAATGCCGTGGCATTTTTGGCTTCTCCAGCTGCAAGTTATATCAATGGCATTAACATACCAGTTGATGGCGGTAGAACGCCAAACCTTTAAATCAACTTTACAGCATACCCAAAAGGACCTGGAAAATAGGTGCTATTCGTTTCCGTATTGTAAAACCCAAGAAGTGAATCTCCTTCGTTATAATTTTGAATGAATTTATTTCTTGCTTTGACATTACAATGTCTTTTGATACCATTCTTGTCGACAAACTTCAATGTCAGCATGTCCAAAGGCCTGCTCTCGAAGATGATGCCGTGCTTGCTCCTCCGAATGACTTGTGCTTCAATCGGGTCTCCTCCTACCAAGGCCGCCAATTTATTTTTAAAATCTTTTCGAGCATCTTTCAGGAAAAATAGTCCCATAATTCCGGTTATGATGAATAGAAGAGATGTCAGCTTTTTCTGAAGCTCCAAATCGGTGAAAATAAAAACTGCAAGAATCATTGAACACGATGCGAATAGAAAAAAGTATCCGAAAAAATTTCGGAGCAAAAAGTATCTGCCTGATTTGATTTTAATGTGTTTCAAAATAAACTCCTTGTCCCTTATTGGAGCTTTTACCAAGCTAACTGATTTCATGTATGTTCGACTTTGTTGTTGACAGCCGAAACTAGATCCCAAATTTCAATTCGAATTCTTTTGTCCAGCGTTTGTCCAGTATATAAATACAGATACTCAAAATTAACTGCTTAATATTCAGTTATTTATTTTTCATAAATGAAAAAATCCAAAAGCGAAACGATCTTAGTCACTTTTTCTAATTGTCTAGATTTTGTCCAGATAAATTGCCGAGAAAGATCATTTCTCATGCTTACTTTTGCGGCTTCAAATCAATTTGCAATAACAATGAAAAAAATCTTACTATTTCTTCTATTTCCCGTACATCTATTTTCTCAGAGCTCTAATGCCTTACTAGATAGTCTTGTTTTATACTTACCCTTTGATAATGGCGGATCCTTGGCAGATGCTTCAGGCAATGGCTATAACACTAGCAACTCTGGTGCCAGTGTCGTGTCTGGTGTATTTGGTGATGCTTACGAGTTTAATGGCCAATCAGATCAAATGACCGTCACCAATGCACAAACCATCAACAACTTTGCACATTACACCATTAGTGCATGGATCAAACCAAGCGGCCTAAATGCTCATAACTCAATTATGGCTAAGGTCAGTCCGAATAGAGATTTTGTATTAAAGCTTTTGGGCGATGGAAGGCCACAATTTCATTATGCTGACGGAGGAACATATCTTACTTCCACGGACAATACTCCTGCCCCACTTAACCAATGGACACTAGTCACTGGCACTTATGACGGAGACTCACTTAAATTATATGTAAATGGCGTACTAGAGCATAAAAAGTTTGCATCCTTTCCTCCACTTTGGACAAGTCAAGATATGGCTATTGGAGCATTGACAAACACAGGTGGAGAACACTTTATGGGAGCAATTGATGAATTACGCATTTACAATAGAGCCTTTACTGAAGCTGAAGTACCTCTATTGCTGAATCCATTTAATGTTACATCCTACCATGATACTATATGTTTTGGAGATACTTTGTGGTTTGGGAGTAACTATCATACCACTTCTGGAACTTACTCACAATTATTTCTAGATACTTCAAGTTCTGGTCAGGATAGTCTGGTAGTGCATTATTTATATGTCAAACCACAAATTCTAATACAATCAACGCATCATATGTGCACTGGTGATTCTGTGAGTTTCGCTGGGAACACTTATACCATAGCTGGAACATATGTGGACAGTGCCATTTCTGTGGACGGCTGTGATAGTTTGAATGTGCTCAATGTCATGACATATGGACCCATAGTAACAAGTACGTCCTTGTCAATTTGCGATGGTGATAGTGTAATGTTTGGTGGCCAAATTTTGACCACTTCAGGGACTTACTTAGATTCTTTGCAAAATTTCGTTGGATGCGACAGTACGGCTGAATTGGTTTTAACAGTAGATCCTCTGCCACAAGTTACCTTGGCAGAAAGTAATGATTCGCTAATTACTACACCTGGCTATGCCGCATACATTTGGTATTTAGATGGCATTCAAATTTCTGGAGCAGGCGGACCGTATCACATACCTACGCTCGATGGGAATTATTCAGTAGAAGTTGTTGACGCCTTTTCCAGCTGTTTGGGTATTTCTAATGTGGTAAATATATCCGGTTTAATTGGGATCGAGGAGCAACTTCTCTTTGAAAAGAGTTTTAAAATATTTCCTAATCCATCTAAATCTGAGTTTACAATTTCAGGAGATAAATTCATTCAATCATTAGAGATTTATGATCTAGCTGGAAACAGAATTGTATCAAGATTCGTGAACAGCAATGTCGTAAACATGAACTACGATTTAGCAGCAGGAACTTACATCGTGAAAATTTCAACCTCTTACCAATCAGGTTTCTTAAGGTTACTGGCAAAATAAGATACGATTTAAATGGGTCAACAATCATACTGAACTTGT
>JALEGO010000746.1 GCA_022763165.1 Flavobacteriales bacterium | reverse complement strand
GGGGCTATCCACTAGAAAGTGAAAATCTGGTGCTTCATAGCCGCCTCTTGAATAGTCCAAATTAGTTGCTACTTCATAGTGCTTTGGGATGTCAAGTTTTAATCTGCAAGGCTCCATTATTCTTTCCTTGCAATACAGAAGGCAGTTTACAGGGTTAACATATAATTGATCCTCACTTAGAAAAGTGGAGCCAGCATTGAGTTCTTTCGCATAATAGTTATAGCTTATTTTTATCGCCTTACTTCCGTTTAAATGAATGCGCCACTTATTGATGGTCAATTTATCGTATTGAAGTACAACATCATCACCATTTCTGATTTCCCATTTTTGTATGTTTTTAGCGAAATTGCCTAGTTCATATCTTCCAGGTCTCCAGTTGGGCAGTATTACTTCCAAAAAGTCACCTTTGAGTTGATTTACTGAAAATTCTATTTCAATGAAATTGCTGCTTGGGTTTGGGATGCTGATTTTGTATTCCATGCCTACAAATTTGCATAATCTTACAAAATCATGGTTGATATAAACTGATTATTTCATGGCTTATCCTTCAATTATTTTAGCCGTGCAATTTGAACCTTGATAGATTACATCAAGATTCATAGATTTAATGGTATGCTTATCAAAGTCAGTTTCGAATTCACCTGCACCAGAAACCGTCACTTGCCCTTGGCTTTGTTCAGGGATACAAATGTGAGAATCTGATGTAATTATAGCTTCAAAAGTCAGTTCTCCTAGTCCTTCTTGTTGTTCTGGCCTTGTAAGGATAAGGGTATGTGCGTTTGTACTAGTAATGTTAAGCCAATAACTTGAGGATGAACTAGGAATCCCTGAACATGTCAGTGTTTCATTTGCTCGAATGTTTTCGAAGTTTGTAGCATCAGTAAAAATACTGGTGTATGGCGTGCAGGTTGTTGCAAAACCGCCTTCTACAGTGATAGTTGCTTCCTCTATGTCAATTTTTCCTTCTTGATCTGTTTTTGAGAATGATTCCAATTCAATGTTGTATGTGCCTTCTTGACTGTATGAATGCGTGAGATTTCTTTCAGAGGAAAAAGTCCCGTCTCCTAAGGACCATTCATAAGATTTGGCATTTTCTGAACAATTATTTAGCGTGATCTCTTCACCGATTTTTACAGTTGTTTTTGTAACGGTGAAACATGCCTTAGGTTCTTTTAAACAAGAAGATAGGATCACACAAGAAAGCATTAAGAGTTTATTCTTCATTTGATTTTTTTTGCAAAGAAATGGAGTAGGTAAATGAAATCCTCAAATTGTATAGGGACAAATCAGGTATAAAATAAATAGCTGTTTTTCAGTGTTTTATATTTTGATTAGTCCAAAATCATTTCTACATGTGGAATGCCATCTTCTAAATACTGTTCTCCAACCTTTTTAAAGCCAAGCTCAGAGTAAAAATTATTAAGATAGACTTGCGCAGAAATACGAATTGGAATGTTTCCGAATTTATTGTGAATATGATTGATGCTTTTTTCTACTAGCGTTCTGCCCAATCCTAATTTTCTGTAGCTTTCCTTGACAACTATTCGGCCGATACTCGGGTCTTTATAAATCACATTTGGAGCAATAATCCGTGCGTATCCGGCAAGTGACTTATTTTCCATGCATAGGATATGATCTTGACCATGATCTTTGCCATCTAAATCTTGATAAATGCAGTTTTGTTCGACTACAAACACCTCATTGCGCAGAGCACAAATATTATATAGATCAGTAACTTTAAGCTCCTCAAACTTGTAAATGTGCCATTCGACATTAGGCATAACTTGGATCAATTTCTATGATTTGACTTTCCTCAATGTATACCAATAATAATTCATTGATTTCAAAGCCCATGTCGATCAAAGTGTCAGAGTATTCTTGAATTTGAAGTTCATCTTCTGCCTTAATGGCTCCAGTTTTATAATCGATAATAGTTACCCAGTTGTTTTTTTCATCAATGATCATGCGATCGGGACGAAGCAATTTACCCCATTTCGTAACAATGTCTCTTTCATTTAGAATGGCGTAAGCCCCACTACTGAAATATTGAATTAAGCTATCATCTTGTAGAATACCAAGCAAGCGAGTTTTTAAATTTTCCAATAAAACTTCGCTTTCTGGATACCGCTCTAAATAATCTTCAAAAACTTGATCGATGTCCTCCAAGATATAAACCTCTGTCAGAATATCATGGACAAGTCTCCCATAATCTTGATCGGAAAGGATTTCCGCATAGACCAGCTCTTCATCCTGACTGGCAATTTTCAATTTTTTTCTCCAATCATTATAACTTAATTTTTTAATTGAAAATTTGTTATTTGAATCTGGAGCGCCTTTAAAAAAGATGGTTTCTTCTCCAAGTTTTAAGGTCTGTTCTTTTTCATTCCAATTCTCATGAGAAAATAAAGTAGGTAGCACTTTGCTTGCAAACTTGTGCGTGCTGCTTTTGTACGGCATATAGAGATACAATCGATCTTTTGGACGAGTGACCGCAACGTAAAAAAGATTAAGGTTGTCAAGCAAGGTTTTATGCATTTCATTCTGATAGATCTTGGCTAAGGCAGAATGTTCTAGCTTTTTACTTTTAGTAATTAAGGTGGTATACAAATCCGGTATTCCCAATTCTCGGATGTTCATCCACATATTTTGATTGACTTTATCCAATTCCCAATCAGCAAATGGAAAGATAACGATAGGAAACTCAAGCCCCTTGGATTTATGAATGGTGTATATGGATACACGCATATCATCCTGATCCATTTGTGCTGAAAGTTTATCTTTTTTGAGTTCCCAATTCTGAATGAATTCACTCAAGTGGGCACCATTTTTGATTTCAAATGAATGTACAAGATCCAAAAAAGCGACTAAAAAAACGTCTGATTCTACAGCCTTGGAAGAGAGACAAGCTACGAGATATTTTACTGTCTCATAAAGGGAAAGTTCATTCAAGTAGTTCAGCTTGAATTTGATTCCAAAAAACTTAAAAATCTGTTCTAAATCTAATTCTTGGAGGAGTTCTTGATTTTCCTTGATATCAAGTTCTTTGTTCTTAAACTTTTTGAGGTAGTTAATAATGACCAGCTTAAACTTATTTTCAGCTGGGTTTTGGATAACTTTAAGACAAGAAACCAAAAGATGAATAAATGGATTGTTCTTTAACAGTAAACTTTCAGAGGACATTACGCCAATGCCTTTAGAAAGTAAAAAATCAGAAATGATAGAAGCGTCCCTGTTTTTTCGACATAAGACCGCAATCTCACCATAGTTGTATCCTGCATTGACACAGTTGTCAATGGTTTGAATAATATAATTTAGGTTTTGCTCTTCGTACGAAATTTCATCATGCTCCTTGGTTAGGCAAATTTCAACATATCCACCATCTCCAGTAATCTCAGGAACAGGAATTTGACTGAGATTTTCATAGACATTTTTGAAGTCATCATTGAGGTCCGCGGAAAGTTTGTCAAATAGCCAGTTGTTAAAACCTACAATAATTTCTTTTGATCTATAATTGTGAGAAAGGCTGTTTTCTTCAAAATTGTAAATGAGCGTTTGCTCTTGTTCTTGCGTCCATGGGCTGTCGCTTTGATAAATCTTTGGAAGTTTGAGAAATTGTTCGACTTCTCCGCCCCTCCACCTATAAATAGCTTGTTTCGCATCACCAACAACGAGATTATCATGTCCATGCGATAAAGCATTTTCAACAAGCGGAAGAAGATTTGTCCACTGAAGTACTGAAGTATCTTGAAATTCATCGACCAAAAAATGCTTGTATCTTGCACCTAATCTTTCGTAAATGAATGGAACAGGTTCATTGATCACAATTTGCTGAACTCGTTTATTGAATTCAGATATGTGTACAACATTTCTTTCTTTTTTAATGTTGTTGATCTCTCGCTGAATTGAGGATAAAAGCCCAACTCCTAAAATGTTCTTGTAAATAGCTTCATATGCTAGAATCTTTGGATATTCCCTGTCCAAAAGCTGTTGTATTGAATCGAAAATTCTGGTAAATTCTCTAGTACAACCAGAAATGATTCGTTTGCTTATGGCATCGGCTTTAGCAGAATACAGTTTTTGGTCGGCAAAAAACTTTATTACGGAATTCGAAGGAAAGAGTAATTTGCCACTTTGAGCATTTAACTTTTTAAAGTAGGCTCCAATGCCCCTCATCCCTCCAGCCAATTCCCCAACATCGAGTTCGTTTTCATTTATTACTGTGTAAAATGCGTCAACTTCTACCTTAAGTTGCTTATAAAATGCATCGATTTCTTCTTTTAACTGATCATGAATTTGAATATATCTTTTGTTTTGACAATTGGCTAGTTGGTCCAGTTGAACTGCAGTCAATTCTGCCAAAAGACTTTTCGCATATTTTAAAAGTTCTAGATCAATATTCCAACTTTTCTCTTCTTGAAATCTGTGTTTGACGAATTCTAGTAAAAGCTTAGTCGTTTCAGCATCTTTCCCAGCCCTGGACATTAACAATCCAATAGCATCTTTGAGCAGAATGTCAGCATCCAGTTCAACATCAAAATTTAGAGACAATCCGAGATCCAAAGCAAAGCTTCTAACTACTTTATGGATGAACTTATCAATGGTACTTATTGATAAATCACTATAGTTGTGAATCATGTGTGTCAATGTGTCTTGCGCTCTTCGAGAGAGTTCTTCTGGAGAAATGCCTAATTCATTAATAAGGTCGTTCACCATTGGATCTTGCCGTGTAGCATTATTTGCCAGTTTTCTAAGCGTACTCAAAATACGCTCCTTCATTTCTTTAACGGCCTTGTTGGTAAAAGTTACAGCAAGAATTTCCTTGTAAGCATATGGATTGTTCGAGTTTAAGGCAATGCTGAGAAATTGCCGCACAAGTGTGTAGGTTTTGCCACTACCAGCAGATGATTTGTAAACCTGAAACGTCACAATTTAAAAGTATAATTTTCATCTATTGATACAGAGAGGATTCTTGTAAATCTTTCAACAGTTTCAAATAAGTTTTCAGACGCATAATTCGAGTTCAATCAGTGAAAACTGGCTTTCTTTATTCGAGAAGTTTGCTTAACTTCATGGTAGCTAACTATTGAATCTAAAGTTATGGAATTCACACAAGAACAAATTGAATTGATTAAATCAGAAAATCCCAATGTAGAATTTAAGCTCGAAAAAGAGGAAGTACTTGCTTTTTATAGCTTAGGGCAGATGCACGGAAAAGTTGTTCGGATGACTGATAACGTATTTGGGAACACGAAAAACGGTCTTTTCGTTATTGAAAACTTAAATGGAGAAACCAATTTAGACTTTTCAAACCCGGAGGATTGGAGAGAGGTGAACGTTGATTCAATTGAATTTTCTTTAACAGCCCCCAATGAATGGGGTGGTGAAAATAAAGATACCTATCAGAGTTTATTAAATATAAATTCTATTGCACTTCTTAAAAAGTAATATCAGTTTACCGCAAAAAAATAAAACAATTAGACGTTTTGTTTGTAACGTTGTTTGAAGATATGATGTAATATGGAGTACACAGAGTTACCAGATGATGCAAGAGTGTGGGTTTATCAATCAGAACAGGAGTTTTCAGAGGATATTTCTAGAGAGATTGACCTTAGGGCAAAGACCTTTCTATCTTCATGGGCAACTCATGGAACACCACTAAAGGCATCAATAGAAGTCTTTCACAAAAGATTTATAGTCATTTTTTTAGATGAAAACCATGCTAGCGCCTCCGGTTGTTCAATCGATAAGTCTGTTCATTTTATAAAGTCTTTGGAGCAAAAATTTAACCTTAAATTAATGAATAGACTTGTTGTTACTTATTTACAAGATGACCAAATTCATGCTGATCACTTTCAAGATATCGTGAAAAAGCTAGAATCTGGAGAGATTTCAAGTAATGCTTTGTTTTTCAATAATTTGGTTGAAAATAAAAAGGCCTTTATAGATGCTTGGAAAGTGCCTTTTGATCAGACTTGGATGGCTTCTTCTTTAGCATAATATCTTATTGGTCTGATTTACAGATTTTTACAAAATTCTTAAATTAGTATGTAGGGTTGTTATATCTAATTATGATGATCCTTGAAATTAAAAGCTGATATTATGAGGAACATTACACATAGCTTGTTGGTATTACTCTCTATTATTTTTGTTGCAAGTTCTTGCAAGAAGAAAGATGAACCAGCCCCAGATCTTCCGCCTGAAAGTACATTCATTATGAATTTTGATTTTACTGATACAGGAACAGGAAAAAACGATCTTACCATGCCGCCAGAATTGATGACCGATAAGGAGCACTTTTTACATGCTGCTCTCAACGGATTGGTTTGGAATGGCCTAATTTTTATTACAGCGGCTGTGCCTGTTGCAGCATTTAGGGAGTCCTTTAATCACGAATGGGAATACGATAGGAAAGATGAGGTATGGTCATGGCCATATGATGTTACTGTAGGACTCAAAAAATATAATTGCCGATTGGAGGCATCGCTTTCTGGTGAGAATGTAATCTGGGAAATGTACGTTTCCCAAGGATCGGCCTACACCGATTTTCTGTGGTACGAAGGAATTTCAGCCTTAAATGGAACTACTGGTACTTGGACCTTGTACAAGGATCCACAGAGTGGTTCTGGAACGCCTTTCATTCACATTGATTGGGAAAGAAGAGGAGAAGGAGATGGCTCTATTAAGTATACAAATGTGATTCCCGGAGACGAAGGAAATGGAGGTTACATTTATCATAATATTGTATTAGATACTACTGGGTATCCTGGAAACTACAATGCTCAGTATGATATTTATAACAAGGCTAGCGATCAAATGACAGAAATTTTATGGAATACCATTAGCAAGCACGGTAGAGTGAGGGATGGTAATCGTTTCGGTGACGACAGTTGGCATTGTTGGAATACTTCTTTTGAGGATGAGATATGCGATTAACAAGACTTTGATCTGCTCGCATTAGCGGTGATCCTATGATTATCCCAAGTAGCTATTGTGATTTTTCGGATGTTTTGACTTCATCTTTGGCATTTTCCTGGGCTTCTAAAGTCTCGATTTCATTTTCTTCATTTTTGCTGATACCAAGCAGATTCGAATTTTCTTCTTCCCAGTAGAAGATGTCATCCCATTTCTTTGGCCGTTCAGCATCACGCCATTTGAACCCAGGAAGCTTTAGGTCATCTTTTTTGAGTTCCTCCAGAGGAAATAGGGTAGAGGGAGATGGTTTTTTAATGACAATTTTTTTGACCTTGTTATCATCAATATACAGGTCCATATCTTCCCCATCCGCCCTGTTCATGCCGATATAAGATTCTTCTCGTATTTTCACACTATCATTTTCTGTCTTCTTTGACTTTTCCACGGCATAATATATTGACATTCCATTTCCTTTGACATTAACCTTCTTCAAAGCACCTTTTTTGAAAAACCCAATCATATTCTGTCCTTTAATTTGGTTGTACTTCTTACTAATGCTATCCACCTCAGAGATAATGAAAGAGTTCGAGTTCATATCAAATCTT
>JALEGO010000076.1 GCA_022763165.1 Flavobacteriales bacterium | reverse complement strand
TTTGAATTTGTGTTCCAAAAAAGCCAGTTCTGATTCCACATAGCATCTTTTTCGAAGCTTGGTTCTATTTAACTTACCATTATGATGACTTAAGTAAAATTGATAAAAATCAGTATCAAAGTAATAATTCAAATATTTCTGAATCCTTTTATTTTCAACTTCTAGAACAAAAAAATCATTCTTTAATAACGAAAAGACTGTCCCAAAATTTTCATTAGAAAAAATGAACTTAAGATCAAATCTTTTTTGCAGCGAAACCCTTTCTATACCTTCTAGTCCGATGGGTTCAAGTGTCAATATTTCAGAAATGTTTTGAATAAGAAATCGATTTTTTGTGAAATGATATTAATAATATTAGCTTTATCTAAAGTTCGGCAATTGGAGGAGGTAAATTTAAAATTTTCATACAAAAAAATAGACAATTCAGAGCATTTAGCTAAGGAAGACCGGGACCTTTTGGAAATTGCGGAAAGGGCCTCAAAAAATGCTTATGCACCATACTCAAGATTTCATGTTGGAGCTGCCGTGAGGTTAGACAACGGTTTTGTCATTGAAGGAAATAATCAAGAGAACATTGCTTACCCATCAGGATTGTGCGCTGAGCGTGTAGCAATTTTTTCCGCATCAGCTCAATATCCTAATGCGGAAATTGAAGCTATCGCAATATATGCTTCTTCAACTGAATTTAAAGTTGAAAACCCCGTCACTCCTTGCGGTGCGTGTCGCCAAGTACTGGCCGAGTATGAACTCAAACAAAAAAGATCTATCAAATTGCTGCTGTCAGGTCAAACTGAGCAAATTTTTGAGATTGAGAGTGCCTCTATATTGTTACCTTTGCTGTTTAATGAAAATGGTTTGAAGAATTCTTAAATAATCGTAGATGCCTAAAGTTGCAACCAAAAAATCTAAAACCGCTTCAAAATCGAAGTTCAATAAGCAAACATATCTCAAATGGTATGAGAGTATGCTTTTGATGAGGAGGTTTGAGGAAAAATGCGGACACCTTTATATACAACAAAAATTTGGTGGATTTTGTCACCTTTACATTGGGCAAGAAGCTATTCTTGCAGGTATGGTTTCGGCTATGGATAAAGATGACAATGTTATCACAGCTTACAGAGATCACGCTCATCCGTTAGCCTTAGGAACTTCTCCAAATGTTGTCATGGCTGAACTGTTTGGCAGAATTACTGGATCCTCCAAAGGAAAGGGAGGATCAATGCATATGTTTGATAAATCGAAAAACCTATTTGGAGGTCACGGTATAGTGGGAGGGCAAATTGCATTGGGAGCAGGAATTGCATTCGCTGAAAAATATAAGGGCACGAAGAGTGTTACCTATTGTTTTATGGGCGATGGTGCAACGCGCCAAGGAATCTTACATGAAACATTCAATATGGCAATGACATGGGAACTGCCTGTGGTATTCATTATTGAGAATAATAATTATGCCATGGGTACCAGTGTAAAAAGAACCTCAAATGTTAGAGAACTTTACCAATTGGGCAGTGCATATGATATGCCCTCTTACCCAGTAGATGGTATGACTTGTGAAGACGTTCATGAGGCTATTGCAAATGCAGCTGATCATTCAAGAAATGGTAAGGGTCCAGTACTTTTAGAAATGAAGACATATCGATATAAGGGACACTCCATGTCTGATCCACAAAAATATAGAACAAAAAAAGAGGTTGAAGATTACAAAAAAGAAGACCCAATCCAAAAGGTCCTGGATACAATAATGGCCAAAAAATATGCTACAGATGCACAAATAAAAAAGATTCAGCAAAAAGTTAAAGAACAAGTTGAGGAATCAATCGCGTTTGCAGAAAAAAGTGATTACCCTCCCAAAGAGGAGCTTTACCAAGATGTTTATAAGGATGAAAATTATCCTTTCCTAAAAGATTGAAATATAGATGGCAGAAATTGTTAGAATGCCAAAACTAAGTGACACGATGACCGAAGGTGTCGTGGCTGAATGGCACAAGAAAGTAGGTGACTCAGTTGACACAGGAGATCTACTTGCAGAAATAGAAACTGATAAGGCGACAATGGAATTCGAATCCTTCCAAGAAGGTGTGTTGCTTCATATTGGTGTGCAAAAAGGTGAAACCGCTCCAGTTGATAGCATTCTGGCCATTCTTGGAGAAAAGGGAGAGGATGTGTCAAAGATCCTTGAAGACGAAAAAAATAGTGCTGCTCAGGAAGCCAAGGAAGAGCAAAAAGCGGATTCTGCACCAGCAGAAAAGCAAGCGGCTCCTGAAGTAGTGCAAGCTCCAACCGCAAAAAAGGAAACCGCTAGTCCTAGTCCACAAAAAGTTGTTGAACCTCAAGTGGTCGTTACACATGATAGTTCAATAAAGGCCTCACCTTTGGCTAAACGATTGGCTACTGAACGTAACATCAACCTAAGCTTTGTAAAAGGTACTGGCGATGGAGGAAGAATCATTAAAAGGGATATTGAGCAATACAGTGGCGGTAGCAATAGCGTTTTGAGTCAGGTTGAAAGGTTTGATGAAACTCCAGTTTCACAGATGAGAAAAACGATCGCTAGGCGATTGTCAGAAAGCAAATTTGATGCGCCACATTTTTATTTGACCATTGACATCAATATGGACAAGGTCTGGGAAGCGAGAAAGGCTGTCAATGAAGTTGCTCCTGTTAAAATATCATTTAACGATTTTGTTATTAAAGCCGCTGCTGTGGCTCTTATCGATCATCCTCAAGTCAATTCTAGCTGGCTCGGAGACAAGATCAGAACCAACTATCATGTTCATATAGGAGTGGCTGTTGCGGTCACGGATGGCTTGCTTGTTCCTGTTATTCGCTTTGCAGACGGAAAGCGACTCAGTCAAATCAGCATGGAAGTTAAAGATCTTGCGACTAAGGCAAAAGAAAAGAAACTTCAACCAAGCGAGTGGGAAGGCAATACTTTCACTATTTCAAACCTTGGCATGTTTGGTATTGAAGAATTCACAGCAATAATCAATCCACCTGACGCCTGCATTATGGCTGTTGGTGCTATTCGGGATGAGGCAATTGTGAATAATGGAGAAATTGTGGCAGCAAAAATGATGAAAGTTACAATGTCCTGTGATCATCGCGTAGTGGATGGTGCTACTGGCTCTGCATTCCTAAACACCTTTAAAAATCTCTTGGAAAATCCAATTGTATTATTGGGTAAACAGAGCATTTGATGATATAAGTTTAGATTACTTGTTAACTTTGTTCTATGCAAGGTGATCTAATGAAAACCAAAAGGGATTTTCTAAAAACACCAATAGAATACCTTAAAAACGTTGGCCCCGAAAGAGCGAAACAAATTAAATCTGAATTACAGGTTTCTAACTTTGGGGAGCTATTAAATCACATACCATTCCGGTACGTTGACAAATCGAAATTCTACAAAACAACGGACTTGGGACGCTTTGGAGATCAAGCGCTCCAATTAAAAGGTCGTATCAATAGCATCAAAGAGGTTTCATCTGGAAAGGCAAAACGACTAACGGCCTTATTTTCTGACGATCATGGCTCTATCGAATTGATTTGGTTCAGCGGTATCAAATGGATCAAACCAATATTAATGGAGGCCTCCAACTTCATCATTTATGGTAAACCCAATCGCTTTAAAGGAAAATGGAGTATCGCACATCCCGAACTAGAAAAAGTAGGAGCACAATCATCTCAAAAAGCGAATCTTCAGCCTGTATATTCGAGCACCGAAAAACTGGGGTCAAGAGGATTACACAGCAAGGGTATTCACAAGCTCATGTTGAACCTGCTGCAACATCCCGAGTTTAGTATTCCAGAGATCCTGCCTTCAGCACTGTCAAGTAAGATGGGCTTCTTTAGTAGAAAACAATGCTACGTGCATCTACATGCACCAAAAACGCTAGAGCAACTACAAAAAGCAAGGTTTCAACTCAAGTTTGAAGAACTATTCATTGTTCAACTACAAATTTTGAAACTGAAATTAAAAAAGACTAAGAATAGAGGCCACGTTTTCTCAGAGGTTGGCGATCAATTCAATACATTCTATCATGATTTTTTGAAATTTCAATTGACCAATGCTCAAAAAAAAGTAATTAAAGAAATCAGAAAAGATCTTGGAACCGGACTTCAAATGAACAGACTTTTACAAGGTGACGTTGGGAGCGGGAAGACCATTGTATCTCTTTTGATATCCCTCATTGCGCTTGACAATGGTTTTCAAGTTGCGCTTCTGGCTCCAACAGAAATACTGGCACAGCAACATTATGCTTCTTACTCCGAGCAGCTGCAGAAGTTAGGGATATCTTGTGCCCTGCTAACAGGTTCTACAAAAAAATCCGAGAGAAAAAAGATCCTTCCACAATTAGAAGAGGGAACATTAAAGATCCTAATTGGCACTCATGCCATTCTTGAAGACTCCGTACAGTTTCAAAACTTAGGTCTGGTTGTAATTGACGAGCAGCATCGCTTTGGTGTGGCTCAAAGAGCCAAATTATGGAATAAGGGGAAGGAAAAATATCCGCATATATTGGTTATGACGGCAACACCCATTCCCAGGACACTAGCAATGACTTTCTATGGTGATCTTGATATATCCGTTATCAATGAACTCCCTCCAGGTAGAAAAGATATCAAGACCATTCACCTTTATGAAAATAGCCGATTAAAAATGCTTGGGTTTGTGCGGCAAGAAATAGATAAAGGACGTCAAGTATATATAGTTTATCCACTGATCGAAGAATCTGAAAAATTGGACTATAAAGACTTAATGGATGGTTATGAAGGCTTAATCCGTCATTTTCCCCAAGAAAAATATCCGTTAGGGGTCCTTCATGGAAGGATGAAACCTTCGGATAAAGAATTTGAAATGCAGCGTTTTGTTAAAGGTGAAACAAAGATTTTAGTCTGTACAACTGTGGTTGAAGTCGGTGTTAATGTGCCCAACGCCAGTGTTATGGTCATTGAAAACGCAGAGCGGTTTGGGCTTTCGCAGTTGCATCAGTTAAGAGGAAGAGTTGGTCGCGGTCAAGAACAATCCTATTGTATCCTAATGACGAGTCATAAATTGACAAGTGAAGGAAAAGAAAGAATCGCAACAATGGTGCGATCCAATGATGGTTTTGTCATAGCAGAAGCGGACCTTAAACTTCGTGGACCAGGGGATTTAATGGGCACGCAACAGAGTGGTCTACTCAACTTTAGAATTGCCGATTTGGTCAAGGACGAAAAAATTCTTGCAATGGCGCGACATGCTGCGAATGAGCTTCTAAATAGTGATCCAAATCTTGAAAATGCCGAACATAAAAACCTAAATTTGTACTTATCTCAATCCCAAAAAATTGCGGGATGGGGACAAATCTCATGATGGATGTCATCTGGAACGAATCACTTTTTTATAAAACACTATTATAAACTCACTAGCCTTCTACTAATTGCTATAGTCTTTTCATTCTATGGTAATGTTTTAAACGGTCCGTTTTTTTTTGATGATTAACACATTATACAGAAAAAAAGTTATGTGCACGGATTAGATGTATAAAAGATTTACACATCAAGTGTGACCGAAGGCGCTCATATTCCAAGTAATTTTTACAGGCCTAATCAACAGTTTGCCTATGCTGTTATATATAATCAAGTTGGTGAAAAACCTATGTGGTTCCATCTCTTTTCCCTACTTGTTCATATTGGCAATTGCATATTACTATTGATTTTACTGAGGCAGCTCGATTTCAGTCATTTGGTCGGAGCTGTATCCGCTTGTATTTATGCGGCACATCCTATTTTAACAGAATCCGTTAGTTACATCTCGGGTCTGTCGGATCCATTGGGATTCTTCTTTGTTTTATTGTCACTTATCTCCTATTTAATTGGCGTCAAAAAGAATAGTCTTGTTTGGATATTCTTAGCCATATCCTCGCAAATTCTTGCCCACTTTTCGAAAGAAAATATGGTTATTATCAGCCCATTGTTGCTGTTAATACTTATGTACCTAGTCTTTGCCAAGCAAGCGTTTTCCCGGAAAAAAGCCATTATATCACTATCTACAAGTATCTTGCTATCTGGAAGCTATTTACTACTGAAATTCAGTGTATTCAATTTTACAGACGTAAAGGGATTAACCGATCAGAGCAATTTATATACTGAAAACCTAATTTATCGACTCAATACATTTCTACACATTTTGGTGGAGTATTTCAAAATGGCATTTTGGCCAAAGGACATTTATTATGAGAAACCATATACCTGTTTCACTGAATTTTTTCCAGAAAAAGGTATTTGGGGCTTAGTGTCTATTATAGGAATGGTTTTCCTGCTCATAAAGGCCAAAAAGTTCCCTAAACTATTTTTCTCCTTGGGATGGTTTTTTGTAGCACTGCTACCTTATGTAGGCATAATCCCACTAAACGCAATGTACCTTGAACACTGGATTTATATTCCGATTATAGGAATTATCGTATTGGTCTTTCAAATTTTGCATACTTGGCTTCCTAAAAATGTTATAGCTGCACTTACAGCTATTCTTGTAATTGCCCTCGGTATACGAACCACACTAAGGAATCAAGAATGGACAGACATCGAGAAATTCTATTTAAACGAACTCCAATACACCAAAAAGTCTTCAAGAATCTACAATAATCTCGCAATGTACTATGCAGAGAATAAGCAGCTCAAAAAGTCTATAAAGTATTATCGCCTCGCAATTAACACCAATGATAGTTATGCTGAAAGTCACTACAACCTATCAGGGGCACTATTGGAAACTGGCAACTGGAATGAAGCCCTAAACGAGCTTTACAAGGCTCTCATGATCAATCCCAATTTTATTTACGCCTATCCCAGATTACACGAAGTTTTCACAGAGCTAAAGTATTATGATAATGCCTATTTGGCTTATCAATACTATGAAGCTCTTCAGAATGGACAACAGTTCAATAAAGAGCACATTAACAAACTATTTACTCCGCAGCAAAACAAAGTAGACAGTCTATAATTTTACAGCAAAAAAAAAAGCGAATCATATTGATTCGCTCGAATTTTTTTTTTGAAGTGTCCTGTATTAGAAATGCCACAAATCATGTTCAACAATGAAGATATCATTTTTGATTTCTTCTGCCTCAATAAGCGCATCTAACCCTACTTTATATTCACTAATTCTTCTGTCGTAAACGTTAGTTTCCTTAACTATGTAACTTCCAAATTGTCTTTTCCAGAAAATATCCTCATACGTTCTTCTTTCAGCATCATTGAATCTGTTGTGAACATCTGTTTGCTTGAATACAAACCTTGCTTCAGGAAAATAAATCCAAAACAATTTCTTATATCCTTTGAATTCACCAAATTCATTATATTCAGCAACTTTTGGACAGATTCCAATGATTCTAACATCCATCACAGATCTTTGATTGTCAAAGAACCAATCTTCTTTGATCTCATATCTTGTGATTTTCTCAGACTTCACTTCATCTACTGTTTGAGTTTCAATCATCTCACCAGTATCAGGATCTTCAGCGTACTGTGTAATTGTATCTGCTAAAAGTCCCATTACTTCAGGTAATGTCAACTCTCTAGTAAACATATCGTCATCTCCCAAGTCTCCTGTGTAATATGCTGATAAAGTATTCTCCTTAGTAATAGCATCTTTAATTACATCAAATAAACTTTTCTTTCCCTGAGCAGGTTCCAATGGATAGTAAAATGGATGATTGACTTTTTGTTTCAAATCAACCTCTCTCCAAATCCTCTTCATCCACATGACATCCCCTTCCCTAAGATGTGGGTAGGGCACTACTCTCCTATTGGGAGTATGCTCCTTAACATAGACTCCATCTAAAACATTACTTTCTTGGGCAGACGTATCATGACCTAAAAAAGCAAAAAGTGACAGCAATAAAAGAAAAGATAGATGTTTCATATCTGTAATTATAATACCTTAATACTAATCGATCCAAGTGATTTCACCCCGTCTGGACCTTTAGCTTTTATATTTTCTATGTAAATCTTAGAACCCTTTTTAGCGGCTCCAACAAGTGTCTTCATTTCACCGGTCAACTTGTTTCCACTAGCCTTTTTCTCTACAAGATTTCCTTTGTACATCATAGACATAGAGAAGGAGATCACATTGTATTTAAGATCAAATTGGAAATTCTCCATTTTAGCAATCACCCCAAGAGCTGCTTTCAGCTTCTGAGCGGAAACACTTCCTGAACCAGAAACACCAGCAAAAAATGGTGTTGGAGTAGGAACATTTTTCACTCTAAAGACAGCTTTACCGAGTGACTTGGTCTTTCCATCGATTTTACCACTAACAGAAACCGTACATTCTTTACCCTTTCCGGGTTTCACAATGTACTGTCCATGTCTCTTATCTTTAGCTCTAATTGAGCCATTAGACATGTTCACAACAAGATTTTCCGTAGCTACCCCTGGCGCACTTACAGAAACAGGGTTATCTAAACCTCTGTAAAATACGTTCATGGCAGTTGGAGAAACCGTTACTGCTCCTTTAGCCACTCTAAAAGTTTGAAGGCCTGTAGGGTAGTTCTCAAAAGTTCCATCAGGCTTTTTGACTCTAACATATCCACCCCACTTAAATTCACCTTCTCTATTAGGTCTTATTGCGTATTTAACGATACCATTCTTTGCGGCAGGTAATCCTTGAATTTCGGCTGCTCCTTCTCTCATGTTACCTTGATCATCCACATCTTGAGAAATGTGAACCTCAGGAACAATAGCTGAACTAGAAGCCGCCACAAATATGTCTGCCACAAAACTATCTCCCATCATCACATAAGTTGTGTTAGGAATAACTTTTGCGAAAAGGTTATCGACTTTAAACCGCGCCTTATCGACATTGCCCATAAGAGCTGCTATGGCATCTGCTTCCATATTACGAACTTCAGCTTGCATCCTAGTCAAATTAGTCACTACAGCTGCTAAAGGTAAATGGTAGAAACTACCAATATGCCAAGGTTGCTTTAATCCATCCGATTCAGCGATGGGCTCGAATTTAAACGCATCTTTCAAATCCGTGTAAATTTCCGCATCCTTCTCTGGATCGAACAAAGTCAAAAGTCCTTCCTTGTACTCTCTAATTTTCATTCTCAACTGAAGAGAACTTCCATCAACTGTAGAGTCTTTAGCGTTTGTCTCGTCAGAGCCGATCATATATTCTGTTGGAACATCATAATTATCTTTATTCCCAACATTATGCAAATCAAATAACCAACCCGTTCCCGTATCAGCTATTGATTTAAGTGTAGCTCCGTCAAATTCATCCTCTCGAGGAATGAAACCTTCAGTTCTACCAATGACATTTTGCTTTAATTTATCAATATACTCACTAAGCTCATCTGCATCTGCCTTTACCTTTTCGGCTACTTTTAAAGGCTCCGAAAATTTCGCAGGATCTTCAGCAGCTTGCTTTCTAAAAGCTTCTAAGGTCAATTCATTTTTCTCCCCGAAATGATCATTAGTTCTTTCTAAACCATCGTTGATTACCAAAAATGAATCTAGAACACTTTTTGATACGTTCATCGCTAGAAGCGCTGTCAGAACGAGGTACATCATACCTATCATTTTCTGACGTGGGGTTTCTTTACCACCGGCCATTTGTCTTAATTATTTAAGGTTGATAAGTAGATAATTAACCGTTATTAAAGTTCATTGCACCTAGCATATTTCTATATACTGTATTCAGGTTTGTCAAGTTATCAGACAAGTCAGCAATGTTCTCTTTATATCTCTTAGTATCGTCAATCGAATCTGATAAGTTTTGAAGTAAATCTCTAATACCTTCAGACATCTTACCAGCAGCCTCTAAGTTATCAGTAGTATCTTGCAGCTGCGTTTCATAGAGTGTATTCAACTCAGACAAATTCTTAGTGATCTTCTGCATCTGTTGACTGTAGTTCTCACCATCCTCATTTGAAAAGGACATGTCCGACAATGCGCTAGAAGCCTTTATATAAGACTCTGACAATTCCGCAGCATTCTTACTAGCGTCCATAATATTATTGGCAAACTCTTGTGAAGCTACTGAAACATCAGCCATATCACCAAGTTTACTTGCTTGATCACTTAATCCTCTAAGACCAGCCCCTAGACTTTCCATTAACTCTGGACCAATTTTAGCTTCCTCCAGCATTTCATCAAGTTGCTGCGTCAGGCCTCTATCACCACCGCTAATAGCCACATCTTGGCTGGGTCCATCAATGTATGCATCTTCCTCCGGATAAACATCGTCAACAGCTGCTAGCTCCGGATATACCAAAGACCAATCAGGTTCCTCATGTGGAGGTTCAAACGCAGAGAAAAAGAATATAATAGCTTCAGTAGTTAAACCAACAATAAGCATAGGGCCCGCACCTGGCCAGTGCATAATCTTAAATAAGGCTCCCACGATCACAATTGCAGCACCAATTCCATACAACTTCGCCATGAATAATTTCCAAGACTTACTACCTGGTCTGAAGCCGGTTATATTTTTTCCACTCATAATATAAAATAATAATAATTAAAATTGTTACAGATCATCCCCTTTAGCTCTGCCCAAATAGGTCATAACATTTCTAAAGCCAATATAACTTTTTGCTGTATCCTGATACTCATAAGTTCTAGTTCCAGTCTGTAGATAGAACCCAATATCCTTCCAAGATCCACCACGAATAACTTTCCTTTTCAATACTGGTGCATCATCTTCTTTTGCATCATAAACATAATCCATATTCAAGTCATGAGCAAAATCATAGGCTGATTCATCATAAGCATTTGACGTCCATTCAGAAACATTTCCTGCCATACAGAATAAACCGTAATCATTTGGAGAATAAGAAGTGACCTTAACAGTATGGAAACCACCATCATCAATATAATTACCTCGTAGGGGTTTGAAATTTCCAAGGAAACAACCTCTACTATTTCTGATATATGGTCCTCCCCAAGGGTAAGGAGATGCTCTTAAACCCCCACGAGCACCATATTCCCACTCAGATTCAGTTGGAAGTCTAAAGTCATTCACGAAAGAACTTCCCATTCCGGCCAACCAGCTATTCATTAATTGCGTTCTCCAGATTGAAAATGCTCTTGCTTGCTTCCAAGTAATTCCAACAACAGGATATTCATCATATGCGGGATGCCAAAAATACATTTGAGTCATTGGCTCATTGAAGGAATAAGTAAAATCATGAACCCAACAAAGTGTATCTGGATAAACATTGATTACATCTCTTTTAATAAACACAGATCTATCTGTTTTACCACGCTCTCTTAAAGGAGCTCCTTGAGGACCTTTTCTAGCTGCGTCTTTAAAATCTATCCAGTAGTATTCAAAGTCGAGCTTACGGGTATCAACTTCTCTTCTTCTGTAAAACCTCTCATGCTCAGGCAGATAAATCTGCTCGTTGAGAATTTCACGGATTTCAGGGTCCTCATAATCAATGTACATTCTCCAATTGATCAATGGTGGATCTAATTCCTCACCATACCAATTTTCGACCACAAGGTGTTCTTCATCCATCTCTTCTCCAAGAATCTTGTGAACGATGGAATCCCTTACCCAATAAACAAACTGACGATATTCGTTGTTTGAAATTTCCGTTTGGTCCATATAAAATGCCTGAACACTGACGGTTTTTGCTCTCGTTGTGTGAGAATAAGGAACGTCTTGATCACTAGGACCCATGTTAAAACTTCCCATAGGTATGTATAACATTCCATAGGGATCAGGCTGATACCAAACAGGGCGATTCTGAACACCAATTAATTGACCATTACCACCATATTCACATGACGATAATATTATTAAAAAGGCAACAGCATAAGTCCAATATGCTTGTCTTTTCATGCTTTCTTTTTTCTTAATAAAAAATTTTGTACACGAAGGCTTGATACGCTTATAATAACGTTAAAGTTTCAAAAAAAGTGTTTTTTTTTATAAAAACCTAACAGTCTTAACCTTTTTTACCTGATCATCATCAGGTAGATTAAAGCAATAACCTAACATAATTTCATGAGAACCACTACTATAAGTTCTCAATTGAGAGGTTGTTACATCATAAGAATAACCAATCTTTCCTATTCCATTTCCAAAAGGTTGTTGATAACCTACCATTGGAACAATTGCATCTTCCAATCTGTAAGAAACACCTCCCCAAACTTTATCCTGCCATAATGCGATAGCATTGATATCAAGTTGAGTAGAAGCTCCATCGGTTTTAATGAAAACAGACGGCTTAAGTTTAATATCAGCAGGAACTATTTCATAAGTATATCCCCCCATGATATAATAATGTCGTTGTACATTGTAGGTAAAATTAACAGCTTGTACACCGCCATTGTCTGAAATACTAGATGCTGGCAAGTGCATTGCTGAAATTCCAACATATAGTTTATTCATTTCATAGTATACACCTAAATCCATATCAAAAGCCGTTTTTCCGGCTCCTGCATCTGGAATCGAAGGATCTTGTGTATAATCATCGATTGCTCTCCAAGAGCTTCCAATATTTTTATTGATCATACCTAAAGCTAATCCTACACCAATTTTACCAGGTCCAAGTTGTCTTCTGTAAGCATATGATGCTTTGAGACCAAATGTTTTTTCTTGACCAAGTTGATCTTGATATACGACAAGGCCTACCCCACCATAGATAACTGGAACTGGTGCATGAAGGCTCAATTGATATGTTTCTGGCTTTCCTTCAAATCCCATCCATTGATGCCTTCCTAATAAAGTACCACAGATGGCGTTGTTGCTTCCTGCAAAGCCAGGATTTGGAAATAATCTGTTAAACATGTTTTGACTAAATTGTGGATCCTGTTGGGCCATACCCATGCTTACCACTAAAGTCAAACCTGCTGCAAGTAAAAAATGTTTCATATTCAGTTTTAGTTTCATCTCCTCTTTATAATAATACCTAGGACCGCGCTAAGTTACTTAATTTTCTAATTTTTTAAAAAAGTTATTTTCAAAACGCTGTATTTCAGTCATTTAATTTAATTTCTGATAAGTTTTCCACCACTTTTCCGGCATATCTTCATCACAAGCCTGCTGATAGTCTTTATAAGAACAAGGCACTAGATGATGTCTTTCATATTTCACGCTTTTGCTCATTGGGTATGGGACATCCATCCACCAACGATCACTTTTCTGGCTTTTGTAAAAGACGATTTCATGACTTTGATCTTCTAAAACCACCCTGAATTTCAAAAACTCAGACTTATTTGATATCGGAAATTCCTTCTTTCGCGAATAGTAGCCATCAATACAACACCATACCATTTGAGCTATTAACATAGCCGTATTGTTATTTATGTCATATCTCGGATTGTATTCATAAAATCCAATTGAAGATAATTTATCGCTCATCCCCGCATACTTGACAATTTGACAAGCCTCTTCACCATAAAATCCATTGGGCGAGTTTGCGCTGGTTCCAACTGCATCTGACTTTCTAATAGCACTCACATCAAAACTCACCACATCGGCATTTCTAACAATGGGCTCAGTTTCTGGAAGGTTAGTTTTGTTGATCTCTCCCAGCCGATACACATCAAAAAACATTTTGTTCATGAGCAATATCTGATCAGGATTTTCAAAATACGTCTGTAAACCAATATTGCTAAAATTAAAAAGGTAGTTTGGTTGGTGTAAAATAATCTTATTTAAAAAGCCATCTGATGTAA
>JALEGO010000745.1 GCA_022763165.1 Flavobacteriales bacterium | reverse complement strand
GAGCGGTCCATTAAGTACACGCTTAAGCCACCCAGTATCAGTGTAAGAACCAGTAGTGCGTTTGCCCAGATGGGCCTTTTAACAAAAAATGATATTAAATATCTCATTCTTCAGGTTCAATCGGTGCAACCTTCATCCCTTCAACAGCTCCAGGAATGGGTTCTATTACGATTTGTTCGTTATCTTCAAAGTCGCTAATAATTAATTTATCCTGTTGTTTGGTAAGTATTGTGATGTCTTTCAACACCAACACACTGTCCTTGACAAAATAGGCTTGATTCCCATTGACAAGAGCTCTATCAGAAATTTTAGTGGCATCAAGAGATGTCCCAATTTTAATTTTCGCGTTCAAGAACATTCCTTCATATATAGATTGATTTTGATCTAAACCCACATAAACATTAATGGATTGACTCTTTTCATCTATGATATCACCAATCCTTTTGATTGATCCTGATAGATTCTCGTCATTAATATTCACTGTGACCTCTTGATTTTTTGATACTTGATTTTTTCGAGAGATGGGCACTGGCAATATCAATTCTAGTCTTGATGTTTCTGATATTTCTACTACAGCCATACCCGGAGAGACATTTGCACCAACATTTTGATTTACCGATTTTATAGTCCCAGAAAAGGGTGCTTTGACGATATATTTGTCTAACCGAGCCTCTTCTGCTTTTATTTTGAAATACTCGGTAAAGATATTTCTTGAGGAAATAAATGTTTTTTCCCTGGTCGATTGGGTCTCTGGAATATCTTTCAGAGGCTTATTGTAGTCCAAATCTGAGAAAAAAGACTCCCACGCTACATATCTGTCTGGAAAGTCAGTTTTTATATCGATGAGGCTATTGGCCAGGAGTGTCATGAAAGCACTTTTCATAGACCTAAGATTGAACATCTCTTGACTTCTATCAATTCTAAAAACGATCTGCCCTTTAGTAACTTTTTGTCCTTCCTTGAGAGGAACAGTACCTTCGGTAATAGTTCCAGAAGCTTGTGCTGATAGATTAATGGAGTGAACGTTTTTTACTCTCCCGGAGCTGGTGATTACAATTTCAACAGTATCCTTTTTTATGGTTTTAACCTTTACATATTTTATGTCTGCCTTTGAATCAGGATCCTTTTTCTCAGTGTCAGGTGTCATGCCTCCCGCAAGCATGATAATAATCCCTGAGATTCCTGCAAAGAAGAGCAGTAGAATAACGATTTGTCTAGTTTTCATGAAAAAGTATCTAATACCAATTTAACTGCTAAATGGATCTGTTGTTTGGAAAAATATATAAGTGGTAAATCCGACAGATAAGTGGATTATTGAGTTGATTGGAATAATATGTTATTCTTATCAGAAAAAAACTTAAAATCGCAATATGAATATTGAAAAACGTTTGACTGGAGGCCATCCTAATTCTTTAGGGGACACTATTTCTGTGGTGGAGGATGTTTTAGCCGAACCAAAATTGTTTGAGGAGCTATTCAATTGTTATTTCAGTGAAGATGAGGTAGTGCGACTCAGGGTTTCAAATGCAATGAAGCGAATTTGCAAGGCTCAAGAACAACTTCTTTTGCCATACCTTGATAGATTACTCAATGAGATTTCAAAAATAAACCAAGCTTCTACGCAATGGACCTTGGCTCAGCTTTTTAAGTCATTGGAAAAGCATCTCTCAGAAGATCAAAAGAAACGCTCAATAGAGATAATGAAATATAATTTGGAGAACCATACCGATTGGATCGTTTTGGCTCAAACGATGGATACTCTTTCGGCTTGGGCTAAAAAAGATGCTTTGCTTAAAGATTGGATTCTTCCACACCTTCAACGTATTTCTGAAGATAAGCGAAAGGCTGTATCTAAAAAAGCAAAAAAATCTCTGGAAATGCTCAGTGAATTACCCTAAGAAAACTGATAAATCACAGCTTCCATCAGCTAAAATAAAATTTCAGTTAACTTTAGTTCTGAAAATCTAGCATATGAGTGATTCAAAAAAGGTGGATGAATATCTGCTCAAGAAAGCGCATCCCTTGGACAGAGAGATACAATTGGTTCGGTCAATTATTATGGATGTTGATCCAAAAATTGAAGAGACCATAAAATGGAGCAGCCCTACTTTTATGTACAAGGGTAATATGGCTTCTTTTTTTATGAACGCTAAGAAACATGTAAGTCTAATGTTTCATAAAGGAGCATTGATCAATGATGATTCAGGTTTGCTTGAAGGTGATGGTAAGGAGGGACGAGTAGCAAAATTTTCAAGTGTTGAGGATATAGAGGATAAAAAAGAAGCTTTGACCAATGTTGTCAAGGAGTGGATGAGAATGCAGGATGAATAAATTGGTTTAGCTTACCGATTCAGCCAATAATCTGCTCACAAGGTCCTTGCAATATGTATCTATTGCATCCCGTGTTGATCTGAAAGCATCTAATATTTCTTCTTCTGTTCCTGCTGCTTGAGCAGGATCGAGGAATGAATGATGAACTTTTTCTTTGGCTCCAGGAAAAACAGGGCAGGATTCTTCGGCATGGTTGCATACGGTAAACAGAATGTCGATGGAGTGATTTAGATATTTGTCCAAAATCTCAGACTTTTGGTTGCTAATATCAATACCCAGCTCATTCATTACTAACACGGCTCTTTGGTTCAATCCGTGCGCCTCTAAACCGGCACTGTGTACTTCAAGACTTTCATTTCCGTAAAATTTTAAAAAGCCTTCGGCCATCTGGCTTCTACATGAGTTTCCAGTGCACAGCACAAGTATGGATTTTTTCATTTTCAAATATTTATTTCCTTTGTGGTACAATTTAACAAAAGATAGTCGTGAGACTCAAATTCTTATTTTATCTTTTCATTAACACTTTTTATATTGTTAATGCACAGGAGTTTGTGGAAGTTGGTTACGGTCAATTTAAAGACAATGAAGTTTATCTTACGGTCAAAAAAGATGGTTTCAATGAGAAAATTATTCAACCTACTTTGACCAATACAGAATATGGTAAAGACACGTTGAAACTAGAACCTGGAGTGGAATTTGGAGTAAACTATAAGATTATCGATACAAGCACAGCAACAACGCACCTTATAGTTACATGGGTGCCTCCTGGTCCTCTAGTTGATGAAACTGGGGAGTCTTTTGAGACTATAACTTGGGAGTTCGCTACGGAAAACAATAAAGAAGGTCGTCTATCAATAGAGTTAGGTGATGAAGGAGATTTATTGCCTGGTTTATGGCAACTTATCGTGGAATATGCGGAGGACAAAGAATTTACACGAAATTTCTTCCTGACTAAAGAGTAAAACTTAACTTTGAGTATGCAGCAGCTCATCGATAATGTAAGTAAATATGTCGATATAACTCCTGAAGCATGGAGGGATATAGAATCTCAATTCACGCTAAAGAAGATCAAAAGAGGAGATTTTTTTGTAAGGGAAGGCATGATCTGCAAGCACTTGGGTTTCATTAAGCAAGGGATTGTAAGATCCTATTACTTGCATAAGGGAGAGGAGATTACACGCTTTATGTTGTGGGAAAATATGTGGATGACAGCGCTATCAAGTTTTGTTACGCAAGAATCGACTCATGAAAACATTCAAGCTGTCACAGATTGTGAATTATTGTTGATCAGTAAGTCGAGCAACGAGTCTCTATACGAACGATACATAGAATGGCAAAAGTTGGGAAGGTTGATTAATCAAGAATATCACATAAAACTTGAAAAGAGGCTGATTTCTTTGTTGTCCTTGAATGCAGAGGAGCGGTACATTAACCTTATAAATGAGCAGCCTGAGATTCTTCAAAAAGTACCTCTACAGTACATTGCATCTTACATAGGTGTTACTCCAGTTTCTTTGAGTCGCATTAGGAGTAAAGTCGTGAAGTCCGGAAAACTATAGATTTAAGACTTAATTTAACAAAAAAATAACAAATTTAACATCCGCGCTATCGCTTGTCTTTAAAGGATTTTAAACAAATTCTCATGTTATTTGTTTCGCTTGCAAATGATTGATAATGTAACAATTACAATCAAATTCTCGTATATGATTCCCTGATTACGAAGTATTTAAAAATTAAAATCTATAGTAGAAAATGGCGGTTCAGAAAAAAGTAAAGCTCAAATCAAATGGAAATGGTTCAGGCAAGTCAAAAGGAATAGCAGTTCCCATACTTCAACATGATGAAGGTTTGAGACAAGCAGTAGATTTGGCTTGGGCCTCGATAGAGTTTAGTGCGGATGGCACGATTTTGTCTGCGAATCAGAATTTTCTCAATACGGTAGGTTATAATGAAGGTGATATTATTGGTCATCACCATAGGATGTTTTGTATTCCTGAATATGCTAATTCTCAGGAATATAAAGAGTTTTGGGTAAATCTTGCCAATGGACAAAATCAGACAGGGGAGTTTGAGAGGAGAAAAAAGGATGGAACTAGTGTATGGATCAATGCTTCATATACTCCAATAAAAAATGCAGAAGGTAAGATTCACAAGATTATAAAGATCGCTTCTGATATCACTGAAATGGTTAAGATGAGGGTCAAGGCATCGGCTGTGCAGTCAGCCGTAGATACCGGATGGGCTTCTATTGAGTTTGAACCGGATGGAACAATCATCAATGCCAACGATAATTTCGTGAGAACTCTTGGCTATTCGGATCTGGAGCAAATAAAAGGGCAACATCATCGCATTTTTTGTGACCAAGACTATGCTAATAGCTTGGAATATAAGGAGTTTTGGAGGGATTTGGCTGATGGCCAGGTTAACTCCGGAGAATTTAAACGAAAAACTAAGAATGGAGGTGATGTTTGGATAAATGCCTCTTATACACCGATAAAAGACGTCAATGGAAACGTTATTAAGGTAATCAAAATTGCTTCAGATATAAGTAAAATGGTAGCAGCCAGATTGCAGTCCAATGCTGTAAAGTCTGCAGTTGATATGGCATGGGCCTCAATTGAATTTGAACCTGACGGAACCATTCTAGATGCAAATGAGAATTTTGTAAAAACATTAGGATATTATTCCGCTGAGGAAATAATAGGTAAACATCATCGCGTTTTTTGTGATTTAAAATATTCAAAATCAAACGAATATGAGCAGTTCTGGTTGGATTTAGCCGATGGGAAAACGCAATCTGGAGAGTTTAAGAGATTTGATAAAAGCGGTGGGGAAGTTTGGATAAATGCGTCATACACTCCTGTTAAAGATGATGATGGAAACGTTTATAAAATCATCAAGATTGCCAGCGATATTTCGGAAATGAAAAGGGTAATAGGCAAAATTAATAGAGTGGTAGAAATTGCTGGAAAAGAAGGAGAGCTTTCTGCCAGAATTGACACGCAAGATGCTAAAGGAGACTACAAAGTTCTGGGGGATTCTGTAAATGAATTAATTGAAAATATTGCCACACCTGTTTCAACCATCAAAGAATTGGTTATAAAAATGGCTGAGGGAGATATCTCCTCTACGCTTAATTTGGATGTTAAGGGTGAATTTAAAGAAATGGGGGATGCTTTGAATTTGGCAATTAGAAATTTAAATAAGTTGATTAGTGACATAGATGAAATGTCATCTCTTGTCGCTGCCTCTTCTGAGGAGATGCTTACCAAATCCGAAGAAATGAAGGGTAGTACAGGTGAAATGTCTTCTGCTGTTCAGCAAATGGCCGAAGGAGCTCAGGATCAAGCTCAGGAGATTGATATGGCTTCCAAACTGATTGAGAACATCTTGAGTCAAGCAAAGGATATGGCCACTAAAGCACAGACAATAAGCAAGGCAGCTGAAGAAGGAAGAACAAGCTCTAAAAATGGTTTGGTCACCATAAATTCTGTTGTGGAGAGCATGGAGGAAATTCAACGGTCCGCTGGCATTACAACCACGTCAATTGAAGTTTTAACGGAACGCTCAGTGGAAATTGCGAGGACACTGAACGTTATAACAGACATTGCTTCTCAAACGAATCTATTGGCACTAAATGCAGCAATTGAAGCGGCAAGAGCTGGTGAGGCGGGAAGAGGTTTTGCAGTTGTTGCTGAAGAGATCCGAAAATTGGCTGAAGACTCAAGAAAGAGCGCCTTAGATATTGAAAAGGTAATTTCTGAAGTTCAAAAAGACATCGCTGAGGCGGGAAAGGCCATTGGGGAAATGGAAATTAGTGTAAAATCTGGCAATAAAGCATCTCAGGAAGCTGAAGATGTTTTTAAAATCATAGACAATTCTAGTGAGGAGACTTTCTCATTATCGGGAGAAATTATGGAAGCTACCTCAGATCAAGAAACAGCAATAAATAATACAGTCAAAAATATCGAGAAGATAGTGGTTGTCTCAGAAGAAACAGCTTCAGGAACTGAACAAATTGCTGCATCTTCAAAAGACCTTAATGATGGCATGGATGAAGTTTCAGCTACTAGTAAAGATTTAGCCAGTGTGGCCAATCAATTGCTCGAAGGTGTTTCTAGGTTCAAATTAATGAACAACCAAGACTAATAAATAATGGAAAACATTCAAAATAAAGAGCTTACACTTGAACAAGTCAGAAGTCAAGTAGCGAAAACAGAAGATGCTGAATCAAAAGGTGAAAGGATACAGCTTATTGTATTTCAACTAGGTTCAGGTGAATACGCAATACCAATTGATGATATCAAAGAAATCGTTTTGACTCCGGGTATCGCGAAGGTGCCACGCACACCAAGTTTTATTAAAGGAGTGGCAAATATAAGGGGCAGCATTGTGGCAATAATGGATCTGGAAGAAAGGTTTGGGTTAGAGAAGACTGAAATCACCTCACAATCATACACTCTTGTTATTGCAAGCACTGACTTTAAAGTGGGGATTTTGGTGTCAAAAGTTCCAAATACCTTAAATACGTATTCCAGTGAAATAGACAGCACAGATAACATCATGCATTACTCCAATGTCGACCAAAAGTGCATCAATGGAATTGCTAAAGTCGAGGATCGATTGATAATGCTTTTAGACGTTCAGAAATTGCTGGATTTTCAAGGCCTTTATGAGATAAAAAATATATAAATATGAAAGAGCGGATACTTGTAGTGGATGATTCAATGTATATGCGTACAATGATTAGTGATGCTCTGATAGAAGAGGGCTATCAGGTTGTTGGTCAAGCTCCAAATGGCGAAACTGCAATCGATTTAGCTTTAGAATTAGAACCAGATTTAATAACACTGGACAATATTCTTCCAGACATGATCGGAATCGATATTTTGAGGGTTCTTAAACACGAGGAGAAGTTAAAATCTAAGATTATTATGATTAGCGCTGTTGGACAAGAGTCAGTGGTGCAGGAAGGGCTTGATTTGGGCGCTTCGGATTATATTGTAAAACCATTCACTTCTGAACAGATTATTAAATCAATCAAAGCGGCTCTAGCATCGGAAGAATGATAAAAGTTATTGTGGTTGACGATTCAAGTGTTATGAGATTTCTCATTTCAGACATTCTTGAAGAAGATGCGGATATTCAGGTATTAAGCACTGCAGTCAACGGTAAAGAAGCTTACGAAAGAACGATGGAACTTCGACCAGATGTGGTGGTCATGGATATTCATATGGGCAGATATGATGGTGTATTTGCTGTTCGAGAAATAATGCGACAAATGCCAGTCCCTATATTGTTATTGACTGCGGTTGGTAATGTTGATATGGGTTTAATAGAGGAAGCCTTGAGCGAAGGGGCATTTGATTATCTAAACAAACCAATTGAAGGTAATGCAAGGCTGAGATCCATTGGTGAAGAATTGATTTCAAAAGTAAAAGCAGCAGCTAAAGTGGATGCCAATAAATTGAGCATGAAAAGGAAAGCTGTCAACACCAATATTCATTCTTTTGGTGATAAAGTACTTTATGATATTATCGTTATTGGTGCATCCACAGGAGGACCTACTGCTGTAGGGAAGGTACTATCTAATTTACCCTGCAATTTGACAATTCCAGTAATTATTGTTCAGCATATGCCAGAAAATTTTATGCCATCTTTTGTAAAAAGATTGAACGGCTTAAGCCCTTTAAGCATTAAGCTTGGAAAACTTGGACATAAATTAACCGGACAGGAAGTTGTTGTTGCACCTGGAGGGGTTAATATGAAGCTATTAATTGACCAAGAGGGTCACCCTTCAATAGGCTTCACCAAGAAAAAGTTTAAGGTTTACAACAACCCTTCTATTGATTGTTTAATGGAATCTGTTGCAGATCATTTTAAGGAAAAAACACTTGGTGTAATCCTCACAGGGATGGGAAAAGATGGAACTGCAGGATTGGCAAAAATAAAAAAGTATGGTGGCCGAACGGTTGTTCAGGATAAGGACACGTCTGTTGTTTTTGGAATGCCGGGTGAGGCTATTCGAAATGGAGTGGCAGACCATGTTGTACCAATTCACGAAATGGGAAATTTTTTAGTAAGCTGTTTAGCATAATTTGGGTATGAGTAAGGAAGAACAATATAGAGAAATGTTTTATTCTGAAGCCTTTGAGAATCATGAAGAGCTCAATAGATTGTTCACTATTTTAGAAAAAAATCATGAAGATTTAGAGTCCATAGATTCTATTTTCAGAATCACACATACGCTAAAAGGTAATGCGATGGGGCTTGGATGCAGTGAAATTGCAGACCTAACTCATGTAATGGAGGACATCTTTGGCGAAATAAGACAGGGAAAACTTCAAATAGATGAGTCACTCTTTAATAATTTGTATAGAGCCAACGACAAACTAGGAGAGTTAATTGCCGCCCTTAAGGAACCTACACGTGTAAATTATAAAGGAATTCGCACCAAATTGCGCGTTTTTCTCAATAAATCAACCAAAACGGAGATTGAGAAAGTTCCATTGGAAATGAAGACATCAGACGTTGTTGTTTCTGAGCTTGATACAGAAGAATTGGAAACTGTAAGTGCTCAAAAACTTAACT
>JALEGO010000744.1 GCA_022763165.1 Flavobacteriales bacterium | reverse complement strand
GCATCACCTTGTTGTGCAATGTAAGTATTGAATTGAAACTGCTCCGATACCATATCCAAAGGATTCATGGTAATGTAGTTGTCCCAAACAACTTTAGTAATTGGATCTGGTAATTCTTGTAACCATGGGTTGTTGGCCTGATTTCCATCACCAATTCCAGTCTTTACATAAAATTCAACTTCCCAAGCACCACCTGAGATATTGTTAATTGCATTAGCAGCACTTGATAAATCTCCGCTGAATCCTTGAGCAGCATCACCAGGAGCACCAACCATGTCAACTACTCCATCATGCAATGATTTTGACCACATTGTTCTGAAGCTGGCATACTTTGACTGTCTTGGGAAACCTTCCTTTTCCCAAGCCTTTTTCATGTAATCTTCAAAAGTACCGTCAATATTCGCCCACTTCATTAAGCTTTCTTGTGCCTGTCTCGTTTTGAATAGTTTATTGATAACTGGCTGTGTGAGACTATAAGATCCTGATTTTGGATTAGCATCATTCCATGATTCTAAGTAATGATTGTCAGGACAGACATAATCACACTTTGACGCGGTCTCAGTAATTCGATCGGCAAAACTAATTTTAACGTCAACCTGTTCTAATAAACTAGCAAAATCCCATTCTTTTGGCATAGAATATACGGGATCAGCACCATAAATGATTAAGGCATCTACTTTATTAGTTTTAATCTCATTAATCAGATCTTGAACATCTTTATCATTGGATTTCCTGATATTAACAGCTGTCGCAAGATCAATTGTATTGCCATAATTGCCTAATAAATCGTTGATACCATTAACTACTGTTTGAACAGCAGCATCATTGGAACCGGCAATGACTAAACCTGCTCCTTTGTTTTCCCAAAGCCAAGATGCAGCTTGATTGATTTTTTCACCAATTTGTTGACCTTCAGGATCGGCTATTTCACCACCACTTAAGCTACTAGCCCCTGCCTTCTTCGCTATAGCATTATATAAAGCTACTGCCACTTTACCATGTTCTGAAGGCTTGATAGCAACCCGAACATCTGCATTACTTCCAGCTACAGAAAGACCTGTTTCGAAATGCACATGCTTAGACATCCACTTACCATCAGGACGTCTATTTTGAGCATAAGCTGGTGCATATTCTGTGGTCAATAACCAATCATTCAAGAAATCTGCACCTATACTAAGAATAACTTTAGCCTTCTCAAATCTGTATGAAGGAATAACTTCTTTACCAAAACTTTCATCATTGGCCTTAAGAATTCCGGCATACGATAGTGCGTCATAAGTTGTGTGTCCCACAACGCTTACCAAGCCATCTTCTGTTGTTCCAAAACTGGATTTAAAATCTTCAATTAGTTTAAGAGTCGATGGACTAATAATTGTATTACTTAGTATCTCAATTTTACCATTGGATGAAGCAATTCTTTTCAAATCATCCATTATAGCTTTATCAGCTTCAGCCCATGTCTTCTCTTCACCTTTAATTAAAGGAGCCTTAAGTCTTGCACCATCATATAAGGATAGCACTGAGGAGTTAATTCTAGAATTGACTGTTCCTTTAGTAACTTTAGAAAGCTTGTTCCCTTCAATATGTATTGGACGACCTTCTCTGGTTTTTACCAATACGCTACCATAATCAACCCCATCATAATAAGTAGATGCATAATAGTTGGCAACTCCTGGTGTAATTTCTTCAGGCTTGACCACATATGGTACTGATCTCACAACAGGCGTCTCACATGCGGCTAATGTGGCAGCAGAAACACTAAAACCAAGAAATTTCAAAAAATCTCTTCTGCTTGTTGATGTACTCGCCAATTCAGTTTTTGACAAAAACTCATCAACAGGTATCTCATCAGGGAATTCTTTGTGCGCTTGTTCAACAAAAGCCGCATCTTCGTTCAGATGCTCAACACTATTCCAATATTTTTTTTCGCTCATTTCTTAATAGTCTATTAGTTCGACAGGCTCACTACAAATATTAATAATGACATTTACCACATTCCAAACCACCAATATCCTTTACTTGGAAGGTCTTTAAACCTTTGGCCTTGTGCATTTCCACAAGTTCATCATACATTTTTTGGTAGTAGTCGTTTTTCACTTCACCATTGGAGTTTGTCATAGCAACATTAGTTTTTCTATGACAATCAATACACCAGCCCATAGTAAGCTCCGAATGCTGCTCTAAAAGATGCATTTCTTCAACTGGACCGTGACAAGTCTGACATTTTTGCTCCCCTACAATGACATGTTGTGAGTGATTGAAATATGCGAAATCCGGCAGATTGTGAATTCGAACCCATTTGATAGGCTTCTGAGGTCTATCATACCTTTGTTCTTCAGGGTTCCATCCAGCAGCTTCATAAATCTTAGCGATTTCCGTTTCACCAGAACATGAACCTTCACTTATACCTTTATGGCAATTCATACAAACATTCACTGATGGAATTCCGGCTGTCTTACCTTTTTCAGCACTATGATGACAATACACACAAGCTATCTTATTTTCTCCAGCATGAATTTTATGAGAAAATTTAATAGGTTGTTCTGGTGCGTAACCTTGATAAACCCCTATTCCTTTAAGCGCATACCAACCTTCAACCGAACCAGCAAAAGCTAAAACAAGTACGATTAATCCCGTCTGTAGCTTATGAGACAAAATCCAATTCTGAGTAGCTTTCCACCATCCAAGGTCTGGCTCTAAATCTTTTCCTTCCTTATCATTTACGGTATTTTGAAGATTTCTACGGATACCTCCAAGAGCATTCGCCAATATAAAGAAGACTACGACTATCGCAATAATCCAGTACATTCCAGTGCTACTCTCTTCCTTCTCTTTGCCAGCAGCGGCAAATTCATCGCAATAGCTTGGGCCAGCAGTATTTCCACCTCCCCCGCAAGCTTCTGGGCTTCTCAAATAAGTAGCAACAGCAAGAATCTCCTCATCGGATAAATGACCTTGTGCAGTCATTAAGGTTGGATATTCAGCCCTTAACGCAACAGCATAATCATCTCCTGAAGCTATTACACCAGCAGGATTCTTAACCCATTTAACAAGCCACTTCCCTTTACCTTCATCATCATCTCCAGGAATACGATCCCAAAAACCCTTTAGGCCAGGACCTGTTCCTTTCTTCTCACAAGTAGAGTGACACGTAGCACAATTCGCTTTGAAGATTTTAGCTCCATCTTGGGCTAAAAGTGTGTTGGTTAAGAAAAAAAATAAGGAAAGCCCTAGTACTACCTTCCTCAATATTGTATAGATAATATTCATATCTAATATTTAAAGTCCTAGTCTTGTTTTGGTACTAATTTGAATCCAAAACGGTCCTTTTCTCGAGGGCAAATTTAGAAGAATGGATAAATAAGACAGAATATATATTAGACTTTCGACACTTGAATCTGTTAATTTAGAATGATTCTAAATAAGCTTCTAAATCATTATACGATAACTTCTTGTTCTAGAGAATTTTAATAAAAATTAACAATGATGCGCTAAGAAAGATCAGATTGATTCGTAATTTCAGATTATTGTGAAAAGTGAAAATT
>JALEGO010000743.1 GCA_022763165.1 Flavobacteriales bacterium | reverse complement strand
GAGTAGAAAGTGGAGCACTATATGAAGCTACAACCACAGAGCCTGTCTGATCTTTTACATCTAAAGTATAATCAGCAGTTGAAAGATTTAGATACCCTGCAAAAGCACCATAAGGAGCATCATTGACAAGGTTTCCAGCATTTCTTTCATCCACATCTACAGTAGGAGCATCAGAGAACCGTGATGCACTAGTACATCTGTATTACCAGAAGTTACAGCTGTTTCCTGACCTGATGCATATACTTTCAAATCAAAAGGTTGTGCGGGATTGTATCCGGAAGCGCTTACAATACCATCAGCAACAATTACATAAGTTTCATTACTATTTAAAGTATAGTTAAAAACAGCACCCGTAATGGAATCCGCTACAGATGTACTGGTGGGTGGTGCAATAGCAATTTCCAAATTTACACCAGCTGGAGCATCAATAAAGGGCGAGGCTGTTCTAAATTTGAAGTCATTCAATAATAAAGTTCCGTTCAAATATACATCAACACTATCAGCAGCTGCATCAGCTGAATTGTGAATTACTTGAACTCTTGCAATCTGCGAAAAAGCATTTGCGGAAAATAGAACCGCGAGTGCTAGCAGAAAATTTTTAATAGATGATCTTGAAGTCATAATCGTTTTTTTAGTGATTTCTGATACCTAGACAACGGGAACTGATAAAACGCTTCTTCGGCTTTAAACTTTTTTCTTTTTGTTTTGTTTCTCAGTTCGATAAGCTGTTATTTTTGAAATATCAAATCGATATAAAAAGACTTAAGAGAGGTAAGGAAAGAGAATTTAAATTACTTTTCGATAGTTATGCGCCACTTTTTAAAGGGATTGCTTTCAGATACTTGAACGATTTCAATTTAAGTAATGACATTGTTCAAGAATCATTTGTCAAGATTTATAAGAACATTAAATCTTTCAAGGAGGAAGGAAATTTTGAAGGGTGGATGAAGCGAATTGTGGTGAATTGTTGTCTTAATTATATAAAATCTCAAAAAAAGGTAGTTTTTGAAACGAATGAGGTTCTATTAAATAAAGATTCAGGCATGCAAGATGCAATTTCTAACATGACTTTTAACGAAATAATAGCGCTAATAAATAAGCTTCCCGATGGGTATCGTACGATTTTTAATTTGAGTGTTTTGGATGGTTATTCTCACAAGGAAATATCTGAAAATCTGAATATTACAGAGAGTGCTTCACGGAGCCAATTGACAAAGGCAAAGTCAAAACTTAGAAATTTAATTGAAAACGCAGGTCTTAAAGAGGCATGGGCTTAGAAGATGATGACATATTTGACGATTTGAAGAATGATGTTGATTCTTTTTCTCTTCCTGTTGAGGAAGAAGTGTGGGGAGCCGTGCAGTCTGAAATTAGAGCGGATAAAAGACGGAAATTAATAGTTTGGTCTGCCCTAGCTTTATTGTTAATTCTATTGACATTTAGCGCAGCATACTTACTTAACAAGAAAGGCAATGTACAGAGTTTAGACTCGAACCCTGACTCTGAACTAAGTGAAGGCACTGAATTTGATGAGTTAAAGAGTATTAAAGATCAAAAGGAGCCATTCAATTATGAGGATAATGTTCAAAATCTAAATGAAGACAATGGATTGGAAAGCGATCTTAATAAGAAAACAAAAGATATAGAAAGCAAAAACTTAACAGCAGAAATCCTAAATAGTAAAGTTTCCCAAAACCAGGAATTAGAAGAGGAAAACGACATTGATGATGATAAGGTTAAGGTGAATACAAATACTTCAAATGAGAATAAATCAGGAGAAAACACAGTTTCTTCAGCTTTGACAATTGCTCCAGGGTCTGATATAATTGAAAATTCATCAGAGAAACCTAAGAAAGCCGTTACACAGAAAAGTATACCAGAAAATGTATCAAAGGATAAAGATGTTTTGGAAAAAGTTCAAATTGATCAAGGCTTGGAGATTGATGAAAACAATGGAAATGAGGACGCTCAAGAATCTTCAATAATTCTCGTTGATGATACTAATAATGATGATAGCTTAGGCGAATCATCTGATACTTTAAAAGAAAATCAAGATTTATCGTCACAGAAACTCAACTCAGATGTTTCACCAGATACTTCTTTGACTTCTATAAAAGAAAAGGAAAACGAGGCTTCAAAAGTCAATAAATTTTCGATTCTCTTGTCTGGAGGACTTGGCTTTTCTCATCGAAACATCAAAAGTGATATACATCATGATCTAATAAATCACAAAAATGATCATGAAAAAGCCAGTAGTGCATATCGAATTTCTGTTTTGGGTCAATATAATCTTCCAGCCGGATTTGTTCGTCTCGGACTATCTTATTCGATTTACGCAGAGCGATATGATTTTCATCACGATATTATCTCGCACACAACAGTAAATGACTATAAATATTTACAAATTCCGGTTTCTTATGGACAATTGCTATTTGACAGAAATAGAAACTCAATCTTTTTGGAAGCAGGAATGAAATATTCTATTCTCAGGTCAGCACAATCTTCATGGGTCGATCCAAATTCCCTTCAAGCTGTTAAACACAGTAATGAGGACAACAATCAACCTTTTTCTGAACAGGCTTACAATTACTTTTTAAGTTTAGAGTATCGATATGGTTTGAACGACAGATTGAATCTTCATATAAGACCAACCTATGACGGTTTTTTCAATTCAATTTACCAGTCTTCCACTGCCTTAGATCAGAAGCCTTATTCATTCATGTTCAAAATGGGGCTTTCCTATGGTTTTTAATCAACCATGGATATGTTCTTTTTTACCATAGTTTTGGATTACCTTGGATTCGTAATCCAAAAATTCTTGCCACTTCGCATCGACATCTAGAATTCCTTCTCCGTACTTCCTCGCAAATTTTAAGAACATTGTATAATGGGTAGCCTCACTAATCATAAGTTCATGATAAAAATCTGAAAGTTCTTTATCCTTGATATTTTCTGAAAGTACCCTAAAACGTTCACAGCTTCTTGCTTCAATCATAGCAGCCAAAAGCAGTTTATAAACTAAGGCAGTTTCTTTATCAGTTCCGCCAGCAAAAAACTTTTTTAAGTCGGAGACATAAGGATCGACTCTTTCCCAGCCCAATTTCAATCCATACTTTTCGATTTTTTCCGTTACCATTCTAAAATGCTCCATCTCCTCAATGGCAAGAGCAGACATGGCATCCACTAGGTCCTTCTTATTCGGATATTGTACAATAAGCGAAATTGCATATGAAGCTGCTTTTTGTTCGCAAAAAGCATGATCGGTCAGTATTTCTTCCAGATTCTTTTCTGCAATATTTACCCACCTAGGGTCAGTAGGAAGTTTTAATCTTAACATTTAGCAAAATTAGCACATGGATGATCAATAGACAAGAATCAATATAGTGTTGATGAAATTTGGAACATTAAAAAATGAGACTTAAAAGTTCAAAAAGCAGTTTTAATAGTAACCTTAATTGGATCGCTCCGTAAACACCTGACATCATGTTCGATTTTTGGACATTTATGAAGAGAGATCAACACGGCTATATTTTAAGTTCAGTGCTGCAAAAGTTAGGTTATTTGACCTGCACTTTGTGTATGCTGATTTCTTTTGATTCTGGCGCTCAAGACATTCATTTCTCTCAATTTAACAATTCTCCACTTTCATTAAACCCAGCTGAAACAGGTAACTTTAAGGGTGATTGG
>JALEGO010000742.1 GCA_022763165.1 Flavobacteriales bacterium | reverse complement strand
TTTATCCAATATGACCCGATTAACTTTCAGTTCATCCTGTTTCCATTTTTTAGCCTTACCTACCAAAGCTTTTACAACAACTTTGTGTTTTTGCTGGAGCATGAGCTCCATAGGAGACCCATCAGCCGGTTCGAGCAAGAAAATTTCAATCTGAGCTCCAGTTTCAGTAGTGAAATTTAAACGTGCCCAGATTACCTTTGAATTGTTTCTAACAATTGTGGAGTTAAGCTCAATATGATTGGAAATATCATCGAATTTAGCGTCTTTGATTTTTCCTTCTTTTGCATCAAAGAGCAGTAAATTACTTGAGTCTCTTTGGCTCAGGGGCTTGAAGGCAATATTCTCTTTGGGTAATTCATAGTCGTAATGTGAGATATCGTAAATTTCTTGCTCTTTGCGCATTTCGCAAATATAAACCACTAGGTCAAATATGGGTCAGTAGTGAATGAATTCATTGAGATCATTTCTGTTGTTGTTGCGAACAAATTTGAAAAGATGCAGTATAAGGGTTTATGAAAATCAGCAAACTCTTACTTCCCGTAAACAATAGCCTTTTTTTGAGGATAGGGAGAAAAAAAACAGTTGTTTTTCTATTATTTTTTGTCATTTTACAGTCATCTTTTCTCATTAATGATGGCCAGAATATTTACAATGAAAAAGTAAGAAGCAGTTACAAGGCCTTATCGCTAGCGGCTAGTGAATTTAACACAAGCATCGAAGAAAACCTTCCTAAAGCTTTAATTCAAAAGAGATTTTCATCATTGAGATTGGCTTTCAAAAGAAATCAAATGATTTTGGATTATTTGTATCCAGAATACAATTATTTATTTCTGAATGGACCTCCTTTTCCAAAGTGGGATGAACAATATTTTGATGGCATTGTGAATCCTCAAGGCCTTCAGGTAATTGAGGAGCTTTTGGACACCTATCCAAGTTCAAAGAATGATATTAAGTCATTGTCTGCTAGTTTTTTGCAATCACTGAATAAGCTAGAAGGGACTTATTTACAAACAGAAATGTCACATGTACGGATTATAGAGGCAATGCAATCAGAGCTCATCCGGATTTATTGTTTGGGACTCACCGGATTTGATACTCCATCATCAGAAGGAGCCATGGATGAAGCAAAAGCTGGTTTAGCTACAATTCAAGAATATTTTGAATTACTTGAACGTGAATTCTCTCATATAAACAATGAAAATTCTAAAGAAATAGTCAAACTATTATCAAAAGCTATTTCGACTTTGAATAAAAGCGATTTTAAGCACCTAGATCGATTGAAATTCTTAAAGTTATATGTTGACCCGTTAAATGCTAAACTGCGAGTTTTTCAAAGTGAGAGTGGCATTGCTCTCAAAAGATCTAAAACGCACGCTCAAAACTACGCTTCCAAAAGTTTATTTTCAGCGGACTTTCTATTAGACGAATATTATTTTCAATACACTTTTCACCCCTTAAATGATGAAAAAGCGGTTCAACTTGGAAAAATGCTCTTTTTTGATCCTGTTTTATCTAAGAGCGTAGATGCTTCTTGCGCTTCATGTCATCAACCGAACAAGGGTTTTACGGATGGCAAACGCTTCAGCCAACTGAAGGGGAAAGAGGCATTGTCAAGAAACACTCCAGGTTTAATCAATAGCGCTTTTGCGACAAGATTTTTTTGGGATATGCGCGAACTTAATTTGGAAAGACAAGTTTCACATGTAATACAAAATAGTGAAGAGTTCGACATAAGCTATAATGAAATAATTGATAGACTTGAAGGTAGTTCCCAATACAAGTCTTTGTTTAGGGATATTTATGGAGACTTTTCCGAAAAACCGATTAATAACAGATCCATCAACAATGCTCTTGCCGCTTATGTAAATAGTTTACAAGGTTTTAATAGTCGGTTTGATCAGTATGTGCGGGGTGAATCAAAAAGTATTGATCCTTTGGTCAAAGATGGTTATAACCTGTTTATGGGGGAGGCGGCCTGTGGGACTTGTCATTTTGCACCCACTTTCAGTGGAGTCGTACCACCGTTTTATGAAGAAACTGAATCGGAGGTATTGGGTGTTTTAAAGCATTGGAGTGAACAACATCCTATTTTGAATCAAGATTCAGGAAGGATTATTAATGGGATCAAAAAAGATCATCAGGGTCATTTTTACAGATCGTTTAAAACAATGACTGTGAGAAATGCTGAATTGACATCTCCATATATGCACAATGGTTCACTGGAGACATTGGAACAAGTGATTGAATTTTATGATAGAGGAGGGGGAGAAGGAATGGGGCTTGTACTTGAGAATCAAACACTAAGTTCTGAACCTCTTGAATTAGATGAACTTGAAAAGAAAAGTCTTATAGCATTTATCAATAGTTTGACCGATACTTCTGGTACGACTTCAATTCCTTATGTTCTTCCGGATATTGAAAAATATCCACACATTAATCGTAATGTAACTTATTAGAAAATAAAAAAGGGTGCCGAAGCACCCTTTTTCTTATAAAAACAGTGTCTTACTGCTTTATAAATTGCGTTGTGAAAATAGAACCTTCGGTGTCGGTTACCCTCAGGTAATACATTCCTTTCGCCAAAGACGAAACATCAATAGCGTTAGAAGCGAAATTATAACGTGAGTTATTAATTATTTTCCCTTCCACACTAGTAATCACAACTTCAAGTTCTGCATCGTAACCTGTTATATTTAAGATCTGATTAGTTGGATTTGGATATATGCTTAAACTATTACTGAACTCATTTTCTGAAACTGATGTAGACGTGTTTATAGGAAGTGGTATTAAAGAACCGCCACTGGGTAGTGCAACATACAATCCAAAGGCAGGACCGTTGGAATTTTGAGTAGGATCTAAGAAACCAGAAGCTACAACCACAATAGCAGAATCATCCAAACCAAGTGTTGCTAGAGGAGCATCGTATGATGCCACTGTTGTTGTACCACCTTGATCTTTTACGTCTAAGATGTAATCAGCAGTTGCAAGATTTAAGTATCCAGCAAAATCTCCATAAGAAGCATCATCTACAAGATTTCCTGCATTTCTTTCATCCACATCTACAGTAGGAGCATCAGTAGAACCATGATGTACTAATATATCTGTATTTCCAGAAGTTACTGCTGCTTCCTGACCCGATGCATATACTTTCAAATCAAAAGGCTGTGCAGGATTGTATCCAGAAGCACTCACTATGCCATCAGCAACAATTACATAAGTTCCATTTTGCGCTAGATTGTAGTTGAAAACAGCTCCAGTGATGGAATCTGCCACAGAGGTACTTGTAGGAGGAG
>JALEGO010000075.1 GCA_022763165.1 Flavobacteriales bacterium | reverse complement strand
TATAGCCTCCGATAGCTTACAGTCAACTACGATCAACTTCGAGAAAAGAACATTCCATCTTTGGTTCCAGGGTATTTGCAAGCCGGATTTTGGCAAACTAAAAAAGGATTTTGAAGGTTTTATCAAAGCCCAATATAAGATGATGAAGGACTTTCCCTTCAAAAGCTATCACTTTCTATTTCAAATATTACCTACCAATTTCTATCATGGTGTAGAGCATTTAGAATCTACTGTTATTGCTCTTGGGCCTGGTTATAAGGTTTTTAACTCCGATTTCTATGATGAACTAATGGGGGTGAGTTCCCATGAGTTGTTTCATAGTTGGAACATAAAATCTATTCGGCCTACTGAAATGATGCCATATGACTACGAAAAGGAAAACTATTCTCCTCTTGGTTATGTCGCTGAAGGTGTCACTACCTATTATGGAGACTTATTTCTTTATCGCTCAAAGTTTTTTGATGATTCAAGGTATTTCAAAAATCTCAACACCACACTTTTGAGACATTTCCACAATTTTGGGCGAAAGAATAAATCACTTGCCGAATCTTCCCTAGAAACCTGGTTGGATGGATACGTAAGAGGTATTCCAGATAGAAAAGTTTCTATCTACGTTGAAGGCTCAATATTTGCGCTCATCATTGATGTACATATTCGTAAGCACACAGACAATAAAAAAAGTCTGGATGACGTAATGCGCAAGTTGTATACTGCTTTTGCTAAAAAAGGAAAAGGATTTTCAGATACAGATTACCAATCTTTGGTTAACAAAGTTTCTGCTAAATCAGCTGATAGGCTATTTAAGAATTATGTTTGGGGTAAGCAATCAATGCAAGCTGAACTTAAAAAAGCACTGAATTATTTAGGCTTGGATTTCAGAAGTGTACCGACTACAGACATACTTCAACTAAATTTTGGACTGAAAGTAGATGACAAACTCATGATCACAAACATCCATCCGGATTCTCCGGCCATGGAATCTCAGCTATCCTTAAACGATGAAATCCAAGCTGTTAACAACATAAAACTGGACAGTAAAGAACGATTGATCAATTGGAGTGACTATTTTGGCGATGATCAAATTGATCTTTTGGTCAAGAGAGATGGCTTATTGAAGTCAGTCAAAATTCAGAAATCCAGGAAAAAATTCTTTCAGAATTATGAAGTTTTCAAAATAAGTTCACCTTCAAAAGCACAGGTGAAAGCTTTTGAAAAATGGGCACATCGGAAAATGGATTCTTAGTTTGGATAACTAATCCGTCCTCTGGATCATCACTTGAGTGCTGCATCGAGATTTTTTCACACATTAGAACTTTAATTTAACCTAAGATGACGGATTATTATGAATTACCGCAACCCGAAGAGGTTTCTAAACTAGAACGTGAAGATGGTATGGGAGCTTATTTGATGATGTTTGCAGCTCTAGCCGTTGGTTTGCCTTTACCTATAATAAATCTGATTGCTGCCATCATATATTACCATGTAAATAAACACAAAGGAATGTTTGTCCAATATCATGCTTTACATTCATTACTAGCACAAATTCCAACCACATTATTAAATGCGGGAGCCATTTTTTGGATTGTTGGGATGATTGTATCTTCAACCGCTCCTGGTGGAATCTTTTTTGGGTATTTGGCCATGACTTTCATAGCAAATGTGCTTTATTTTGTATTCAGCATCATAGCTGCCATGAAAGCCAGAAAAGGAGAATATTTCTACTTCATTTTCTTCGGCAAAATTGCTTATCATCAAGTTTACAAGGTAAGAGAAGACGATTATCTCGAATCAAATGAACTTGTCAATCAACCCCCAATGTCATAATGAAAAAGGGTAAAATCTATATTGATTTACTCATTCTCTTGGCAATCTTCGGAGGCATATGGGGTGTTTTTGCTTTTATTACTTTGCCTAAAGTCGAACCAAAAATGGTCGAGTTATCTTTAGAGAAGGAAGATCAACTTGGTGAACGGTCTTTAGATTACCTATTTGGAGAGTATGGCGTTTATGAGCAAATTCTTAACGAAAAAATTCAATCCCCAATTGAAGCCATTGCGGATAGGTTACTGTCCAATGTTGGCCTGACGGATTACGACTACAAAATTTTCATTGTTGAAAGTCCAGAAGTAAATGCATACACCTTTCCAGGAGGAAACATTATCATTCCATCGGGCCTTATAGATTTTGTTGAAAGCCCTGAAGAGTTTTCAGCGGTTTTGGCACATGAAATTGGTCATGTGGAACACCGACACGTTGCCAAAAGGCTCATCAATGACTTTGGCATTACAGTACTTACAGATTTCTTATCGAATGATGATTCAGGACTTTTATCACAAATAGGCATCTCAGCGATTTCGCTTTCATTTGAACGACAACACGAACGTGAAGCGGATTCCTATGCCCTTCAACTGATGGAAGAATCAAGGATAGAACCAAAGTATATGGCTACATTTTTCAAGAGATTGGATGAAGAATTAGGCTCATACGCTGAACAATTAGAAATGTTTAGCACTCACCCCCATAACAATTCAAGAATCAAAATGGCTACGGAATATGAAACTAGCCCCGATTTCTCAGCTAAAGTCTTTGACATAGATTGGCAGCAGGTTCAAGATGAATTGTTAAATGTAACATCATGAGAACTTTTGTGTTTGGAGATATACATGGCTGTTTTGATGAATTTGTAACTCTGTACAATCAAATCGGAATCATGGAAGAAGACCAAATCATTTCACTCGGAGATATTGTTGATCGTGGGAACAAATCTTTAGAGGTATTCAATTTTTTCAGAAGTAGATCGAATGCAATGGTCTTAATGGGTAATCATGAGCGAAAACACATGAACGGCACCTTGAGCTATTCGCAAGAAATTGTAAAGGTACAGATGGGAGATCATTATGATGATTTCTGCAAGTATTGCCATAGCCTACCCTACTATTATGAACATGAATCGGCAATTATTATACACGCCTACTATGAACACGATAAGGAACTTCATCAGCAAAAAGAAGAAGTTCTCAGTGGATCGACTTCAGGTGTTAGATACCTTGACAGAAAATACGGAAAAGGAGAAGATTGGATTTTAAATTATAATTTGTCAAAACCACTGATTTATGGTCATAGTGTGGTTGGAAATCATGTGAAAATTGAAAACAATACGTATGGCATTGATACTGGGGCCTGTCATGCCGGTTATTTGACAGCCATTGAATTACCAGGTTTCAAAATCCATCAGGTCAAAGTTCAACACGATTATTGGCGGCAACAACAAGACGAATGGCAGTTACCAATACTGGCAAACAAGGATTGGGAAAACTTAAGACTAGACAATATTCTAAAACAACTTAACAAGTTAGCTTATAAGGAGGACATTCGTGTGAAATCATATCTTGAAGCATTGCGAATTTGGTTAGAAGCATTGAAATCCACCCAAATTACCGTCTTAACCAAGATGCTTGAAAAAGCAGATAAACTTAGAAATCAATACGGGGTTGAGTTTAATCAAAAGGCCAGACTTTTGGATCATGCATCACTACTTTTCAAAGCCAGAGATGGAAGATTGCTTATCGAGGATATTGAAAAACGTTTTGACACGCCTTTGAAAATTGAAGAAATCTGCAAAGAATTTAGTCTAAGCTATCCAAACAGAGAACTTGTAGCGTTCAAAGAATAGACTTATTTCACTGCTATTGCAGAGATCTCAACATTTACATCTTTAGGTAAGCGAGCCACTTCAACAGTTTCTCTCGCGGGAGCCTGTTCTGCGTCAAAGTAAGAACCGTAGACCTCATTTATTGTTTTGAAGTTATTCAAGTCTGCCACAAAAATTGTGCACTTTAAAACATGTTCGAAATTCATATCCGCAGCTTCCAAAACAGCCTTGAGGTTTTTCATTACCTGGTTGGTTTCCTCAACAATGTTATCATTAACCATCTCCCCATTCTCTGGATTGATGGCAATCTGACCACTTACGTAGAGGGTGCCATTCGATAATTTTGCTTGACTGTATGGGCCTATTGGAGCGGGCGCATGTTTTGTGAATATTACTTCTGACATCTTTTTATTTTATGCCTAAATTAAGAATTAAGGATCAGTATTTAACCTCCATTTTCGCTTTTGATGCTCCACTTTTTAAGTTTAATTCGTTTGGTATTAATAAAATCTTCAAAGCTGCCCATTATTAAAGGAATAGACATTCCTGAAATCATGATTGCTTTGGGAACTACATAAAGGCCCATGAGTGGACCTGTTGCACTGATTAGAAATAAACCC
>JALEGO010000741.1 GCA_022763165.1 Flavobacteriales bacterium | reverse complement strand
TTATAGGTTTGTAGATCGGAATAATCTCAAAAGGAGCAATATTTTAAAGGCATCTGAAACTAAGTTCTTAAGTGAATCTCAATATGATGTTATCGTATGTGATTCTATAACTGGAACCTTTACCTCTAAAAAAGGGAATTTATGGTTGAACCTTGGGAAACCTTATCCCAACCAAGACCTGTCAATTTTTGTTTCTTCCAAAAATCTTGAAAACTTCACCCTCGATTTGGAGGCACTTCAAAACAGGAGGGAATGCTTTCTAGGAAAAATAAAAAACTTAGGTGGAAGCAGAACACTTCAGATTTTCTCGCAAGATCAAATTGTTAAAGATTTATAATCCAGCAAGTTCATGTAACCTTCTATTAAGGAAACCGTAACTGCATCTAAAAGCAACAATATGTTGAATATCAAATTTTACGGAACAAGAGGTAATATTCCTGTAGCAGAAAAAGACTATATGGAGTATGGAGGCAACACAACTTGTATTAGGCTTTATCAATCAGACAATAATCGATATGTCATTTTGGATGCTGGAACCGGAATCCGAAAGTTGGGTGAAGACTTAATGAAAGAAAAAGATCTTCAGGAAGATATCCATGTTGTGTTTACGCATTTTCATTCTGATCACATTCAAGGTTTTCCTTTTTTCGCTCCAGCTTACAAAGAAGGGCAGACTATAAATGTTTTGGCTTTGGGAAAAGATCGGGAAATTAACGACCTGAGACATATATTCTCTACCCAAATGATTAAGGAGTACTTTCCAATTGGAATGAATCAAATGGGTGCGAATATTAACTTCCTTTATAAAAAAGAGGACCTCTTCGAACATCTTGGATCTTTTGCTATTGCAAGATTACATGATCATCCGGGGGGCTGCATGAGTTACCGATTTGAACGAAATGGTAAAATCATTGTAGTTTGTACAGATATCGAATATAAATATGGCATTGATGAGGAATCAATTAGGTTTGCTAAGGATGCAGATTTACTTATTCATGATGCTCATTTTACGGATGAAGAATTGCAAGAAAGAAGAGGATATGGTCATAGTAGTCATTCTCAAGCTATGGAACTAGCTGAAAAGGCAGGTGTAAAACAATTGATCATGACACATCATCATCCAGATCACAATGATGAAATGCTCAGAGAGATTGAAAAAAAATGTCAGGAGAGAATGCCGAATTGTCTTTTAGCCAAAGAAGGCATGGAAGTTGACGTGTAGGATAGAATTGCATACATTTGTGCATGTCCTAACGAACTGAACTTTTAGACCAAATCAAACAAGCAAAGGAATTTTATAATAAGCATCTCAAGAAAATTGTTGAACACAATTCTACCAAAGTCATATGGCAACTTTATGAATGGCCATTGATTCTTTGTTTTGGGTTTGTGTTTTTTTTGGCTGCTGTGGATATGGGTTTTTTCGGTCCACTGAAGTCTAAAAAGGAACTAATTTCTTTACAAAATGAAACTGCTTCGAGAGTTTTTAGTTCTGATGGTCAATTAATTGGAAAGTTTTTTGACGAAAACAGAACTAATATTTCATATGACAATCTTCCCAAACACTTAGTCGATGCGCTACTGGCCACAGAAGATGTTCGATATTTTGAACATACCGGAGTAGATGGTTGGAGTTTGCTAAGAGTTTTTTTTAAATCCATTTTGATGGGTGATCGCTCTTCTGGTGGGGGAAGTACTATTACACAGCAATTGGCCAAGAATCTATTAGGGCGAAAGAAAGGAGGTGTTTTTGCTCTCGTTATCAATAAAGCCAAGGAAGCTATTCAGGCTGGAAGAATTGAAGAAGTTTATAGTAAAGAAGAAATCCTAACGCTTTATTTGAATACCATTCCTTTTGGAGAAAATATTTACGGGATAGAAACAGCTTCTCAAAGGTTTTTTAACAAAAAGGTCGATCAATTGAGAATTGAGGAATCTGCTGTTCTTATTGGCATGTTAAAGGCCAATACAATGTTTAACCCGAGACTGAATCCAGAAAAATCGGAGATGAGAAGAAACGTTGTGCTCGCTCAAATGATGAGATATGAATTTCTCGGCAAAGATGAGTTTGATAGTTTGAAACAAATTTCCTTGCAACTGGATTATGCTAATTTGGCAGCGGAGGGTCCCGCAAATTATTTTATACAATTGGTCAAGCAGGAGGCACGGACTATTCTTGAGGAAATCAATGAAGATTCTGAAAAACAATTTGACCTTCTTCGAGATGGACTCATCATAGAGACCACACTTAACGCAGAGTTGCAGAATTTTGCGCTGATCGCATTTCGTGAACACCTTAGCAAAATGCAGCAACTCCTTCGGGATCATTATGGGAAGGGCCATTATAAAAAACAACTGGATCGTATGGCTCAAAACAAAATGGTACAATCTGGAGTTTCAAGAAATGCTGCGGACAAATTTGTAGCAGATTTATTTTCTTGGGATGAGAATGCTCAGCCAGACACCGTGACATTTGAAGATAGCATAAAGCACGCAATGACCTTACTTCATGCCGGATTACTGGCTTTAAATCCTCAGGACGGTGCTATACAAATCTATGTTGGAGGGATTGACTTTATTCGCCAGCCCTATGATCAGATTTTGGCCAAACGACAGCTAGCATCAACTTTTAAACCTGTATTATATTCTCTTGCCTTGGAAAGTGGTTACAGTCCTTGTGATTATCTAAAAAACGATTCTATTGTTTTTGAAGAACATGAGAATTGGACCCCTAAGAATTACGACCATTCCTATGGCGGAAAATATTCCCTTGCTGCAGCTTTGGCCAAGTCAAAGAATATTCCCACTGTCAATCTCTATGAGAAGTTAGGTCATCAAAGTCTTGCGACTCATTGGAGAAAGCTTGGTTTTACAAGTGAGCTTCCTAACACTCCTGCAGCTTCTTTAGGAACAACTGACGCTAGTTTGTTGGAAGTAGCAGTGGCTTATTCAAGTTTTGCGAATGGCGGATATAAAGTCAATCCATATACCATTAAGTCAATCAAAACATCTGATGGGACAATTATTTATCAAAAATCGCATACGGAAAGAGAACAGATTCTAAATCAAGAATCAGCTGAACTTATGGGCTTAATTCTTCGAAAAGCTGTGAAGGAGGGAACTGGAACTGCTCTCATTAACAAGTATGGTGTTTCCATGCCTTTTGCCGCTAAAACTGGGACTTCTCAAAACTATGGAGATGCATGGTTTGCTGCTTTTAATAGTAAAATGGTTATCGCAACAAGAGTTGGGGCATCAAGCAATCAGATTCATTTTAATACTGGCTCTCTTGGCTCCGGAAGTAAACTTGCTTTGCCTTTGGTTGGTTTAACCCTTCAAAAGATTCAAAATAGTTCGCTCTCAGAAAGTGTAACGGATTATAATTTTCAGGTCAATTTGGTTGAGCTAGAGTTTATATATGATTGTGAAGATTATAAAGAAACTCCAGTAATTAAAGACATTATTGATGATTTATTTGATGGATTTAGAATTCAAAGGAAATCGACCAACAAGGGCAGTGCGGCAAAAAAACGAACCAGAACTAATACTCCAAGCAAAAACTATCCAAGTATGGATGGGTCTAAATCGAAGAAAAAAAAGAAAAAGAAAAAACCTCGGGTCTGGAAGAAAAAGAAAAAGCATTTCTAATAATGGTTTGCCCTTTTGTTTAGGCTGGCCATCTCAACAGTTTTGTCAATTCTACTTTTTCTTGTTTCAGCTCTCTTAGCATTAAAAATCCACTCTAAGATGGCCCGTTTTGAAGATCTGGGAAACCCCTTCCAATTGGTATAGGCTATTTTATTTTTATTGAAG
>JALEGO010000740.1 GCA_022763165.1 Flavobacteriales bacterium | reverse complement strand
TTTTCAAATCGCTCCTCTCTTAAGACCCTTTGAATAGCGTTATTTCCAACAATACTTACAAATGCTCCTGGAACACCATGCCCCGTGCAATCAATAGCTGCGAACATTACCACATTTTTATCAAGTTCATGCACCGCATAGAAGTCTCCACTGACAATATCCCTAGGTTTGTAATAAATAAATGAATCTGGAAGGAGGAAATTAACAAAATTGGGATCTGGAAGAACTGTTTTTTGTATGTTCAAAGCGTATTGGATACTTTGCTTTATTTCATGATGCTGAAGTTCAATCTGGTCCTTTTGAGTAGCAATTTCCTCTTTCTGCGCGACTACCTCTTTTGTCCTTTCCAAGACTTTGTTTTCTAAGACTTTTTGCTGGGCTTTAAGATTGCGCTCTCTATACTTTATGAATGACCAAATACACAGAAAAAATGTAAGAATCATCAATCCTCGAAACCACCAAGTTTGCCAAAAGTGAGGAGCTATTTTAAACCTAATACTCGTTGGATTCTGATCACAATTTCCAACTTGATCACAAGCTTTTATTTTGAGTTCATATGCACCATACTCAAGATTGTTATACTTTAAAAATGATTCTTGAACCGGACCTGTCCATCCTGAGTCCAGTCCTTCGAGCATATAATAGTACCTCAAGTGACTCTCAAATGGAAGTTCTATACTTCCGAACTGAACCTTTAGCTCGTCATAATTAGATGGTAATTCTATTATTTTTTGCTCACCACCAATAATTGATTGTAACCCATAGTATTCATCATTGTTAAACTTGACAGAATGAATGTGTGTATTGCGATTTGGAAGACTTTTCTCTGTGAGAAGGGATATTTTTTTCAGTGTCTTTCCATTAACCACCCATAAATTTCCAGAATCGTCAGTTGTAAGTGCAACATTTTTGTTGGAATTGATAGGTATTTCTGCTGAGGATAGGATGGTTTTAGGTATTAATTTTCCATCCTGCATTTGATACACTTCTATAGCATCATCAGATCTATGTATAATCAGCAAATCATCACAAGTAAGAACCTGCGTCTGATCATCTACGGAGATAATTGATGTTTCCAATGTTTTAGTGTGAATAAGATTGATTTGATCAGGATAGATGACGATCAGATAGTTTTGTATCTTTTCAAGACCTTCACACGAGGAATTGACCTTTCTCATGCGAATTTCTCCAGTAAGCTTGTTTATTATAAACAGTGAATCATTGGTAATTGTGGCGATTTCATCATTTAAATCCGCTATACACAAGAATAAGTCGCCCGATAAGATTGGAGTGACTGTTTTAGATTCCTCTGACCAAAACCCAAATATTTTAGAGGTAGCCATCCAGTACCGATTCAAGGTTGTATCAAAGAAAGCATCAAATACATTTGAAACCCCATATTTTTTCACAACTTCCTCCATGTTTTCAAAAAGTGGAGCTTCATCGGTAAAGGGTTTCTTAATTGCTCTTGGGTATAACCTATATGCTGAAATGATAATCTCATTGTTCCGATAAGAGAATTGCCAATCTCTGTTTTGTAACTTCAAATCAATATCACCGATCTCTGAAAAATTCTGATCAAGCACAAGAACGGACTCTTCATGTTGTAAAAGTGCAATTTCATGATGTGCCTTGATTTCTAAAACGCTCTCTGGAACATCTATTTGATGGCCACTTTCGTTGACAACTAAAAATACTAATTTGTTATAATCAGTAAATGCTAGCGTATTTGAGCTAATTTTCAATCCATTTTCGGCATTATAAGACTTGTCTTCAGAAGTGAATTTTGTTTCCCCCTTTGGATTGTAAAAATGATGATTGAAGTGGAAAAGCGTTTCATTTCGAAAATTGGAATTTATAAGATACCCTTTATTCTTAAGGGTTTCAATTTTACCAGAATCATTTAATTTCCATATACCGTTTCTTCTCGTTTCAATGATTAAACCCGCTCCATGTTTGTCTATGCGCATAACTTTATTTGCATCTACAACACCCATTTCTTTTGGGTGTTTGAGCCTTATTTGATCCACTATTTCAAGTTCGTGGTTGAGTTTAATGATTCCTGAACCAAATGTAGCGAGCCAATAAGAATCTTCGTATTCAACCATATCCAAGATCAGAGAGGAAGTACCTAGGTCGTAGTATGGAAAATGAAATTGTTTTAAACTATTTAGATTTTTCTCTTTTTTAAATACAAAACCCGCAGATTCCCCAGCTACAAATATTGAGCCATCTTCAAGAACATTCAATACCCGAAAATGGTTGTGTGAATCACTGTTAGGATGCAAAGATTTTTGATAGGGCAAAGCCTTTATCTCGTTTTGATGAAATACAATCACACCAAGACCCAAAGTAGCCATCCACAAATTACCATCTTTGTCACTTACTATCTTTGAAACTGGATGGTCAAGTTTATACCGCCAAAGTTTTGTACCATCAAACTTCATGAATCCGGAATAAGTTCCAATCCATAACACACCGCTTGGATCTTGATGGAGACAGTAAATTCCGGTTCCTGGAAGCCCCTGCTTTCTGCCATATTCGATATAGGTACAATCTTCCCCAAAGTATTTTCGAGGCTCACTTAAGGTGACAGGCTCAAATCTTTCAAATTCAATGGTTTCCCATGAATCAATATTTGGCAATATGGTTGTGGTTATACTATCAATTTGGAATTTGGCGAACAATCCAAATGATTGCATCACAAGCATAGCGATTATAATAACACTTTTGTACATTGAGTTTAAAGGAGCGCTATATTTTCCGTGTAATGACAACAATTAAAGTCTATTAAAGATTATTTACGAACACCTAGTTTAAAGGTTACTTTCCAAATCACTCCCCGTTCTGACACATTTTTAATTCGTTAATAAATAGTTCATTTTCCTCTTTAGTTCCAACTGTAACTCTGATACAATTCTCAATGAGCATGCTTCTATTTCGAACTACCACATTATTCCTGATTAATTGATTATAAATCCTATGAGCATCAGTTTTCAATTTAACCAAGTAAAAATTAGCATCTGAAGGATATACTTTCTCTACAACTTCACAAGTTAGTAGATGAACCCGAAGCTGCTCTTTTTCCTCTAAGATAAGGTTCAGGTTTTGATCGAATAATGACTTATTCTCAAGAATAGACAAGGCCTTTTCTTGATTCAATGCACTTATGTTATATGGAGGCTTCACCTTATTCAAATATCCAATAATTTTCACCGAACAAAAGGCCATCCCCAAACGAATTCCAGCACTAGCCC
>JALEGO010000739.1 GCA_022763165.1 Flavobacteriales bacterium | reverse complement strand
TAGGTAATATTTCACCACCTCCAGACAATACTTGGCATTTGCACATAGCACATGTGCCACCACCACCACATGCTGATGGCAAAAATATTTTGGCATTTCCTAGAGTCGTCAAGATCGTAGATCCTGCGCCAACCTCTAAAGTTTTTTCTCCATTGATTGTCACCTTAACTGCCCCTGAGGGCGTCAACTTGGATTTGGCAAAAAGAAGAATACTTACCAATAACAGAATTACAATTAAGAATATGGCGATAGTAATTCCTACAGTTAAACCCATTGCTGCTAATAATGTCATCTCTTTATCCTTTTTGCATTAATCAAAAACTATTCCCATAAAGCTCATAAATGCCACTCCCATCAAACCTGTTATGATGAATGTGATGCCCAAACCTCTTAAAGGTGCGGGTACATTTGAATATCTTATTTTTTCTCGGATTGCCGCGATGGCTACTATCGCTAGAAACCATCCTACACCAGAGCCAAGACCAAAAGAAGTGGCTTCAGCAATGGATGCGTATTGTCTTTCTTGCATGAATAGGGCTCCTCCTAATATTGAACAGTTTACTGCAATCAATGGTAAGAAAATACCCAACGCTCCGTAAAGTGCAGGAGCAAATTTCTCTACTAGCATTTCTACTAGTTGCACCATAGAAGCGATAATTGCAATGAACATGATAAAGCTCAAAAAGCTCAAATCCAGGGATGCAAATGATGGTGAAAGCCATGCAAGGGCACCTTCTTTTAGTATATAGTTTTCTAACAGATAGTTAATGGGAACAGTGATACCTAAAACGAAGATTACTGCGAAACCTAATCCAACGCCCGTTTTTACCGTTTTAGAAACTGCTAAATACGAGCACATGCCTAGAAAGTAAGCAAAGATCATATTCTCAACGAATATGGCTTTTACGAATATGTTAACTAATTCTTGCATCTTAATTTTCTTCTATAAGTTTAGCGTTGCGACTTCTTTGCACCCAAATGTAAACTCCAACAGTAATAAGCGCCATTGGAGGTAAAATCATCAAACCATTGTTTTCATAACCCAAGCTGTAAAAACCATCAGGTACTATTTGTATACCCATCAGCTTACCTGAGCCAAAAAGTTCTCTGAAAATGGAGACAACGATTAAAATTAATCCATAACCAAGAGCATTACCTACAGCATCAACAACCGAAGGCCATGGTTTGTTTCCTAAAGCAAAAGCTTCAAGACGTCCCATAATGATACAGTTTGTAATAATAAGACCGACAAATACGGAAAGCGCTTTACTAATGTCGTAAACAAATGCCTTCAGCACCTGGTCTACAAGGATTACCATCGCTGCTACTACAACCAGTTGCACGATGATTCTAATTCTTGAAGGAACTAAGTTTCTCAGCAATGAGATAAACAAACTCGAAAATATCATTACCACAAGCACTGAGATAGACATAACTATTGCTTGCTTCACCTGAACCGTAATGGCCAATGCTGAGCAAATACCCAAAACTTGAACTGTAATAGGATTACTATCGTTCATAGGGTCAGATATAAGCTTCTTATGCTTCTTAGACCATAAAGGCTCTTTTTTCTTAACCTCTTTTTCTTTTACTTCAGCTTCTTGAACTTCAGCCATAATTACATGTTTTTAAGAAAGGGTTCATAAATCTTTAGTGTTCTCTCCACCATTTCACTTACACCATTACTTGTGATTGTACCACCACTAATAGCGTCAACACCGTGAGGGTTGCTATCTCCAGCTCCACCCTTAATTACTTTAACAGATTTAAAAGCACCTGACTCATCAAAGATTTTCTTTCCTTCCCAAGGTTTCTCAAACCATCCTTCTTTGATTTCAGCACCCAGACCAGGAGTCTCTGTTTTGTGATCGAATGTTGTACCCACAACAGTATTTTTGTCAGGTCCTATTGCAATATATCCCCAAATTGGTCCCCAAAGACCTGTTCCCACTAGAGGCACAATATAATTTGTGGAGTTATCATCAAGTGTGCAAACAAACAGTGGATAATTCACCCCTGATCCTTTAAACTTCGAAAGTTCTTGACGCATATTATCCATATCACCCTTATTTTGTTTATAGGTGACACTTAATCCGGCTTTGTAATCTTTCAGTACATCAATTTCAAATGCTTCTGTGGCAGGGCTGCTTACCTCTTTGCCATAAGCATCAATTACAACTTGTTTGGTGATGTATTTATCAAACTTACTTTGGGCTTCCTCTGGGGTTACTTCCATACCTACCGAAGCCAGTATGTTTTGCATTTTCTCTTTTCTAATGTTTGCCTTCTGGAAAGGTTTTAAACCTTCAGCTGCTACTGCGAGAAGTGTACCAACAACAATAATCAAAACTGCTGCGAAAATGAAAGTATATGCATTGCTATTTCTATCCATTGTATTATGCTTTTACAGTCTTCAATCTTTTTAGTCTTCTTTTAATGTTTGCTTGAACAACATAGTGATCTATGAGTGGTGCCATAACATTCATAAATAATATGGCCAACATCACTCCTTCCGGGTAAGCTGGGTTAAACACTCTAATCATTATCCCAAAGAACCCACAGAAGAATCCATAAATAATTTTACCTGTAGCGGTTTGTGCTGCTGAAACAGGATCAGTTGCCATAAACACCATACCAAACATGAAGCCACCTATAAGAAGATGATGTATGGGTTCAATTTGCATTAATGTATTGTTTCCAAAAGCATTGAAAATGGCGCCCATTGCATAACCTCCAACGAACATAGATAGCATAATTCTCCAACTTCCAATACCTGTGTATAATAGCACGGCTGCACCTAAGAGGCAAGCAAGAGCCGAGGTTTCTCCGATTGATCCAGGAATGAATCCAAAGAATGAATCCATAATTGAAAAACTTGAAGTAAACTGATCGATAGGCATATTTTCTGCTGCTTCTCCAAGTGCAGTAGCACCAGATACAGCATCCACTCCTCCAACAGCAAGGTTTCCTGGATTGGATGTTAGCATGGTAGGGTCAGCGTTCCAAACATCTGTACCTGACATTTTTGTTGGATAAGCAAAGAATAAAAAAGCTCTTGCTGTTAATGCAGGATTCAAAATATTCATTCCTGTACCTCCAAAAACCTCTTTTCCAAAAACTACCGCAAAAGCAGTCGCTATAGCGACCATCCAAAGCGGGGTGTCCGCTGGTATACAAAGAGGTATGAGCATACCTGAGACAAGAAAACCTTCTTCTATGGAGTGCTTTTTAATGACACAAAAGGTGAATTCAATTCCTAAACCAACACCATAAGAAACTACCACTACTGGGAGAACCTTCATCAATCCAAACATGAATTTCTCCATCATACCTTCTCCGGTGCCTTCCATTAAACCTTGGGCTGCGTAATGCCAATGGCCAGTATTCCACATTCCGAAAAGCAGACAAGGGAGTAGTGCGATCACCACTGTAATCATCGTTCTTTTCAGATCGATTCCATCTCTAATATGTGCACCCTTGTTTGTAGCATGACCAGGAACAAACAAAAATGTTTCAAGTCCATCGTATACCGGGTAAAATTTCTCAAGCTTACCACCTTCATCAAAGATGGGCTTGATATTCTTTTCAATAAATTTGTGTAAAGCTTTCATTCTGAAGTAAATTCTATCCGCACTCTTGTTTAATTAGGTCTAATCCCTCTCGAATAATTGATTGAGAGTCAACTTTTGAAGTACAAACAAATTCGCAAAGCGCAAAATCTTCTGGTGAAACCTCATATATTCCAAGGTTTTCCATGGATTCAATATCCTTGATCAAAGCGGCTTTAATAAGTTGAACTGGAAGTACGTCCATTGGAAAAACCTTGTCGTACTGTCCTGTCACAACAAAAGCACGTCCTTCACCATTCAAATTTGTATTCAAGTCGTATTTTTTATTTGGAGTCAACCAGCTAAAAAAGGTCCTAGAAACACTTAGTTTCTTTGGGCTGGGAATGAGCCATCCGAAGAATGCTGGATCCTTGCCTTCATTGATAACCGTCACTTGATCATCATAAAAACCTACATATGTCGATTCATCAACTTGAGATCCTGAAAGCACATTGCCACTGATAATTCGATTATCTCCAGTCTTGATTCCTTGAGAAGTGAGTTGTTTAACGGGAGCTCCTACAATAGTCTTGTAGTAGCTTGGACTGTTCACTTGTGATCCAGTTAAAGCGATGATACGTGTGGCGTCAAATTTGCCTTCTTTGAAGAGCGAACCTATAGTGAGCAAACTTTGAACATCAACATACCAAACCCTTTCTCCCTTATTGATTGGATCAATATGGTGGATTTGCACACCAACGTTTCCTGCTGGATGAGGTCCGGAGAAATAATTTTTTTCAACTCCATTCAGTTTATCAAACATTTCAGAGCCTTTTGCTCCTTTTAAAATGTTAAAATGAACTTTCCCATCTGTAAGTTTTGAAATTACGTTAATTCCTTGTTGTAACAGGTCACCATAACCTTGCATTAAAAATGCATTGTCTGGTCCTAGCGGATTGGAATTAAATGAGGAGATGAAAATTGCCTTTGGCTTTTCGCTTGGATCAGCAATTACGGTGTAAGGTCTTTGTCTTATGAGCGGCCAAACACCACTTTCCAAAAGTTGATCAATTACTTCCTCCCTGCTAAGACTAGAAGGATCTCCTTTTTTAAATTCTTTATACCGCAACTCTTTATCTGCAAGAATGGCTATTTCAAGAATTCTTCTTTTTTCACCCCTCTTGATATGAGCAATCTCACCACTGACAGGAGCGGTGAATTTTACTTTTTCGTTGTACTTGTCATAAAAAAGGGTACTTCCAGCAAGTACTTCCTGTCCTTCTTTTACAACTAGTTTTGGAGTGAGTCCGTGAAAATCTGTTGGTTTAATAGCGTAAGTTTCGGCCGGGGACAAAGGAGTCACCCTTTTCTCTGCCTCACCTTTCAATTTAATATCAAACCCCTTTCGAATTTTAATATTTTGACCCATGCACTTAATTCATGTGATGATAAGGCGCAAATTTATAAATTCAGGGCATTCAATACCTAATTTTAAGTGCAGAAAAACCTTGAATAGAATAAATAATTACTAGCATGTCGTCACACTGATTGATAATGAGTTGTTTATGTATTTCTTCAGTCTAAAGAATTAGTCAACAAGGTTCATTTTTTTCATTAGGTAGGTTGCGTTCATCTGCTGTGCAATACCATTTCTCAATTTATAATCAAACCGGATATTATCACCTTCAATTTCAACTTCGAAACACTGATTTTGGATGTTTTCCGGGTATTGCTTGGACAGCTCACATAGAGATAAATCATGTGTGGCTATAATGCCTGTGGCCTTGAGACCAACAAGTTTTTTCATGAACATAGCAGAACCTTGTGCCTTGTCCACGGAATTGGTACCCTTCAGAATTTCATCAAGAATTATGAATATTTTTTGATTGTCTTGTATACGTTCCACAATCATTTTTAACCGGATCAATTCGGCATGAAAATAGGATTGTTCCGATTTTAAGGAATCTGTCGTTCTCATACTTGAAACAAGCTCTATCGGAACGAGAGTCATGCTTTTAGCACAAACTGGAGCTCCCATTCTCGCTAAAATCATATTGATCGCGACTGTTCTTAGAAAGGTGCTCTTACCGGCCATATTGGCGCCAGTAACGATTTTAAATTGGTGACCACTAATTTCAAAATCATTGCAAACTCTTTTGCTTTTTGCTACCAATGGGTGCCCAAGATCTTTTGACGTCAAGATTGAAGTACTTTTATTGAAGTCAATCAGATCTGGATAAGAGAAGTCAGGATGGTTGAAGGCAAAATTTGAAAGTGATATTAGTACCTCAAATTTTCCTAAATCTTCTAACCATGGCTGTAGATTTTGTAGATACTTTTTTTCCCATTGATCGAACTTAACAAGACATCTGATATCCCATAAAGAAATCGAGTTCGCGAAAAACCAAAAGAAAACGTTCATTCTATTATCTAAAAGAGAAATTATAGATGATAATTCTCTAATAGCAGCTCTGGCTGAGGTGTTCTGAGAAATTAGGCCTTTTTTGATATCACAGATTAACTCACTTTTGAAATCAGTCTCTTCAAGTTTCGCAAAAAGCAAATCATAATCTTTTAAAACTTTCAGTTGTTTTTCAACATGTGCTGAGAGGCTCATTATTTTTTTGGCGAAAGTCCCAGCTATTAGCAATGGTATTAATAGAAGCATGCCGAAAACATTGATAGTAATGATATCGAATAAAAGAGCTAAGGTGATCAATGAAAAAAAGATCAAAGCTGCATAAGGAAGAATTTTGTGCGCTTTATGAATTTTTAGCTCAAAAGGTTTTGCCTCAAAGGCACCACTTGTGTGCTCAAGCTTTCTTTTATTCAATATGTATTGACCTATTGCCCAGAAATACTGCCTTAGGTCTAACATTGGCATAAGCTCTTTTACTGAATCCTGAGATTTCTTAATCTCTTCAGGAACAAGACTTGGAGTTTTAAGATGGCTGACAAGCTTACTCGCTCCATAAATGGTTTTGGTCCTATTTAAATATTGAAATAAACCTCCATGTGAGAATATGTCCAAGTCGTGTGCATAATTATGCCGTGTATCATTATACTCCATGACTTTTGCAGCATCCTCAAAATGACCATTTTTGATTTGAATTTCTAATTCATTGCATTGAGAAAGAAGTTGATTGATTTCAACTGAATAGTTGACTTTCGCATGTCTTTTCATTAGGTAGAAGAAAAGCACAATCCCTAAAATTATAAGAATAACCATAATCCCAGATGAATAAAGGGAAATTGTGTATCCATATATGGCACAAAGAATCATCACAAAGGCTATGAGTCGCAGAATTGAAAAATTCAAGCTCTTTTTCTTGAGCGATTTTTGCTCGTTTTTATAATGATCAACTCTACTTTGATATTCTTGTTTGGTCATCTGGTTTGTAATAGAATTGTATTGTTTTTGATGGCATTTAGATTTAAATATCCAATAAGTCTATCTGATCGATCACTCAATCTCCGGTGATAAACTAGGATGTTGTAGTTATTATCCGTTTGCCAATGAGAGCCCTCGAAATTCCAAATAGGGGAGTAAGAAAGGTCTAGCTCATAACGATAATCATAATAACCTTGTTTTAGGTAAAAAGTGTTTGTGTACATTCCAAGAAGCGAGTCATATGTCATTTGATTTTCTTGAGATTTTTTCCAATTGTTGAAGGATCCAGTAAGATAGACCTTACCCTTAACCTTTTTGGATTTCAAATAGAATTTTGTCCAACAATATTCTGCATCTAAGTCTGGGTTAAAGGATCCATCATTCAAGATGACAAAATTTCCGTTTAAGTCCCCTCTGTCTGCATAAACTCTTGCTGCTCGATTTAAGTCAGGCTCCATATATGCGATAATGCTATCGTTTTTTATTTGAATACTGGATACTTGCTCTGTGTGATATCTTATACTTCTAAGGTTCACATTTCTGTAATCATTCCAGCCCCAGAAAATCGCATCTTCAGACAAATTGAAATCCAATTCATCACCTTTCATGAACATTGGTTGCACTTTAAATTGGGCAGATTGCCAATTGCCATTTTGAACAATGACCACATTCATATCCGTATATGGATTTGATAAATCGTAGTCTCCGGTGAATATTGAAAAGTTCAACTGTTGTTTGAACCTTCTGAATTCTGGATCTCCAGCTCGGTCCACCTGGCCTTCTAATAACAACATTTTTTTCACGACCATAAATCGCTTCTGAAAAACAACGCTGTCTTTGACGCCATTTTTGAAAACGGATATGATATAATTTCCCGACATCAGAGGTTTCATATTCTCAGTAGGGAAGTCTAGAGTATAGTGAAGATACTTTTGGTACATCCCAGAAGAATAATTGTACTCGGTTATAATATCTTCAGGAATTCCTTCCAAATATTCAGGTTTTGTAATTTCTGATGGTTTCCATAAGGCATCACAATGAATGAGTTCATAATAGTAATCATTCAGATACAGATTGAAGTCATCAAATGCCAAGTGAAGCTGCTCTTCATCCTCCATCGAAATAATGGGGAAGCTCAATGGTAATCCAAGCTTATAGAGTTGAACCGTTCTAATATAGGGGTCAAATGTTTTGTCTCTAAGAATTTGATAATCGTGATCAAAATAATCTTCTTCTTGACTTATCACATAAGTATTAAACAATAGAACGGAGGTCAGAGTCAAGAGAAATCTCATAGATCAAAGTTCGTCATTTAACCGCAAATAATGGATTCCAATACATGAAACGTTTTTTGCTATTGAAAATTGGTTGATAAGAACGATAAACGGTACTAGGCCGTTTTCAATTCATGAAGTGTTATTTCGGGTGGCATTCCTACTCTTCCAGGAAAAATCAAAAAGCCCATGCCCCGATTAACATATAAGTGTTGCTTACCTTGAGAATAGAGACCTGCATATCTCTTATAGAAAAGTTTTGCGGCACTGATCTCAAAGAGTCCTGGTATTCTAAGGCCCATCTGACCACCGTGTGTGTGACCGGCAAGAGTCAAGTCAACATCTTCTTTTTCAAGTATGTGATGATCCCAGTGTGTAGGGTCATGACTCAATAAGATTTTAAAAGGCACATCTTGCATATCCTGAGTAGATTTCTTGTAATCTCCTTTTGTTGGAAACCAGTTTTGTTCAGAATATCCCCAATTTTCTACCCCAACTAATCCAATGTATTGGCCATCTTTTTCTAAAACCTCATGTTCATTAACCAATATTTTGAATCCCATTTCTTTAGTAACGGCAATCACACCCTTACTATTCTTTTCCTTTTCCTCATCGCTCAATTTTCCCCAACCATAATCATGATTTCCCAAAACGGAAAACTTTCCTTTTTTTGCCTTAAGACCTTTAAGAATGTCAACCCAGGGTTTGGCTTCATCTGGACTTTCATTTACCAAGTCGCCAGTAAAGAAAATGTAGTCAGCTTCTAATTCATTGATCATCTCCACTGCTTCTTTAATTGGGTCGAAGTTTTCATTAAAACTTCCAAGATGTAAATCTGATATCTGAACAATTCTTAATCCGTCAAATGCCTTAGGCAGATTTGAAAATGACAATTGATTTTTCAGTATCCTCCATCCAAACTTACCTTTAGTTGTTCCCCAAATGAAAGTTCCCGCAATGATCCCGCCAACTCCCAAGGCCAGACGGTTTAAAAAAGTTTTTCTGGTGATTTTTTTGCCTGAATTACCACTTTTCATTTTAAAAGAGATTACTCTTATCAGTAAGACAATATCGGCAATTAATTGGAATATGCAGGTCACTAAAAGTG
>JALEGO010000074.1 GCA_022763165.1 Flavobacteriales bacterium | reverse complement strand
TGCCGCTTTGCAAGTATTAATTTCGATCTATTCGTGAGCCATTGGGATTTATCTCCATATTTATCCTGAAGCTCTTTGGGTTGCCCCTTTAAAATCATTATTGTTTTCCCCTTAACATCTTGATTTTTATAATCACTATAACCTTCTTCTTCTATTCCATATCCTAAAAATGTGATTTGATCAAATTTGAGAGTTGTGTCACTCACGTTTCGTCCATAGTAATAGAAGTCCTTCATAAACTCAAATTCTTGATCCTTAATCTTAACCTTTGATAAATTGTGTGCTCGAATGTCTATAGGAAAGTCTTGAAAGTAACCCTGGCTCAAACCTTCTATTGGTGGTATCCCCATGGCAGCAAATTGTTTTTTCAAATATTCAGCTGCCATTCTTTGGCCTTTCTCACCCGTTTCACGGCCTTCATAAGCATCACTGGCTATAATTTCAAGATGCTTTTTAAGATCTGAAGCTTTGATGTCTTTAGCAAAACGCTCAGCATTTGCATCTTTTTTAACAGTGCTACCGTTGTTATTGGTCGTAATGGCTATGCTAAGAAAAGCAAAAGCCGTACATATGGTGATTTGTATTATTCTCATTTTAACAAATGACTATTTTATCTCTTCGCCTTTGATGCCTTCCTCCCTCAAATGAGTTTTCCATAAATGTTTTGACAATATCAAAGGCAAGGTCTATTTCTAAAAACCTGGCTGGAAGAACCACAACATTGGCATCATTATGTGATCTAGCCAACTCAGCAATCTCAGTAGTCCAACATATAGCAGCTCTAATATGCGAATGCTTGTTTGCCGTCATAGCTATTCCATTGCCACTGCCACAAATAAGTATTCCAAAATCGAAAGTCTCATCAGTTAAAGCATCTGCGACTGCGTGAGCATAGTCTGGATAATCTACACTTTCATCCGAACTTGTCCCAAAATCTACGAATTCAAATTCAAAACGATTTTTGAGTTTTTCTTTCAATTCAAAACCTGCGTGATCACTTCCTATTGCAATTTTCATACCTTAATAAATACTGATAAAATAATCGACAATTATTTGGCTGTAAAACAAAATTACGCTATTCGCACTAGATATGAAATTTTAGTTTAAAAGAGTTATTCAAAACACAATTATTTTCTCACATTTTGATTAACAAATAGCACAAACTTGGTTCATAAGTGGTAGTAAATATATTTCCATCAAAACCATAATTTATTAGATATATAAGTAATGCTTAAGTGCAAATTGAATTTATAATTTTTATAAGCATAGTTTATGAACAATAAATGAACAAATCTACTTAATAAAGTAGCTATTCTTTATTCATACTTTGACTTATTCACAGCTTGTTCATTTCGTTTTAACTGTTTGTTTTGTAGATTTTTATGTAAAAATAAGTGTTAATATGTTGTTATGATTTTTTGGTAATTCAAAATTAAAAGGCTTATTTCAATTAACTTTAAACAATATTAACGGCATAATAGTAGTAGTATAAATTATATTTAAAATTCTTTTTATTATTAATGATAGTTAAAAACTTAATCCTTTGTTTATTTCTGTGTTTTGCATTCGAAATTTTTTCTCAGGAAGAAAAAAAGCAATTCTTTTTCGATACAGGAGAACTATCAAGTGAAGGTATAATTGTTAATGGTCAGCCGGAAGGAGTTTGGACAAGTTATTTTAGAAATGGAACTGTAAAGTCGATTGGAACTTGGGAAAGCGGAAAGTTAGATAGCTTATGGTTGTTTTATACTGAAGATGGAATTCCAGAATCTGAAATATATTATGTTGATGGATTAAAACATGGTTGGTATAAAAAATTCAATAAGGAAGGGTTTTTAGTTTCTAAAGAAAAATATGTTCGTGATAAGCGAGCGGGATACTCCTATTATTATAAAGACAATCGTCTATCAGAAAAGACAAAGTTTAAAGGAGACAAAGAGCATGGTAAATCTTATTTATATGATGAAGAGGGTTTGGTTATTGGCATTAATACTTATAAGAATGGCTTCATAAATAGAAGAGAAAAGATAAATAGAAAGAATAAGGAAGGTAATAAAACTGGTATGTGGGTTGAATTCTTTCCTTGTGATGAACCATGTTCTATTGAGTTTAGGGTAAAGTGGTCAGGACGATTCAAAAATGGGGTTAAGAATGGCATTTTCAGAGAATATGACATTAAGGGAGAATTATTAAGCTCTACAAATTATGTAGATGGTAAAGTTGTTGATAACGTTGCTTCCGAATTTCAAACTGAATCTAAAGAGGAAAAGTATCCCAATGGTAATGTGAAGTCTCAATTGAATTTTAGAAATGGACGTCAACATGGGGTTAGTAAATACTTTAAAGAAGATGGTTCGGTGGATAAAGTTGAGATATACGAATACGGCACTAAGTTGGGAGAAGGAAAGCTTGATGAAAAAGGTATTAAGAATGGCCCTTGGAAAGAATACTATTCGACCGGAGAATTAAGAGCAGAAGGAACGTACAAAGGTGGACTTCGAGTGGGTGTTTGGGTTTTTTATCATCTTAATGGTAAGGTAGAACAAAAAGGAAAGTATGATGCTGCGGGGCGACCTTCAGGTGATTGGAAATGGTATTATGATAATGGTGCTGTTCAAAGGGAAGAGAGTTTTTATGCCGGAAAGGAAGAGGGAACACTCATTGAATATAATGATACTGGAAGAGTAATTTCTCAGGGAGAATATTTGGATGGCGAGAGAGAAGGTGAATGGTTCTATCAAATGGGAGATTACAGAGAGGAGGGGAAATATCAAGGAGGCCAGCGTGTTGGCGAGTGGAAACACTATTATTTGTCCAACGATGAAGTAAGTTTCAAAGGATCCTATGAAGACGGTATTCCAAATGGCAAACACATCTATTATTTTCCTTCTGGAAAGAAGATGTTAGAAGGTAAATATGAGTTTGGAAATAAGCATGGTGAATGGAAAAGGTACAACGATATAGGCGAGATCACCTTAACCATATTTTATAAGGATGGTATTGAGGTGAAAGTCAACAATGTTAAAATCAAGCCAAAGGACGATGGTACTTGATACTATTAACCATTTATCCATTCAGCCTACCCATTTAATTCCGGATTCGGCCATCACCTAAGTGTTTGTTGGTCAAGAAAGTTTGTATATATAACTTTGTCTAATGAGATTTTTCTTGATGGTTTTCTGTTTTTTGAATTGCTTTTTACTAGATGCTCAATCTAGAAAGGAAAGAGAAACTAAAGCGTATTATGAAATCAATCAGTTAAAGAGAGGAGCACTTTTAATAAGATTAGCCACAAAGAGAAATAAAATAGATGCTCTTAGAAAAGCAGGTTATACAAAGAAGGCTGAAGCTATTGAAGAAGAACAGAAAAATTTGAATCTTGAATTGATCACAGCATTTCGGAATGAATATACTTTTAGTGATCTACATTTCTTCTACAGTAACTTTACTTCGGACATTCTTTCAGGCAATTATGAGAACACATTTTTGGATGACAGCCTTAATCCAATATCGGTTGATTTAACATCTGATACTTTTTTTATAGGGGAGTATGGTTTTGTAGAAGCAGATACCAACACATATTCTTCTCAACCTTATTATGATGCCAATGAGAAAAGGATGAAGGAAGTTAAATATGGAGATACGCGTCTAGGTATTAGTGCTTTTGTGGTTCGCGATAAGAATCTCTATCAATTGCGTGACCCATTTCCTTTTTTTGTTAAGAGAAAAAAAGGATGGTATAAAGAATTGAAACCAGCTGTCGTTGCTCGAATTTTTAACAATCGATTGAAATTAGCACATATACGATTAAAGCATCTGCTTGAGTGAAGTGAGTTTTATTTGCTCTAATATTTCATAACGGTAAAAACAGGTTACTTGTTTTTTTCTTTTCTGAGTGTATTTTTCCTTCCTATAAATTGTACCCATTGTATAAAGTTGAATTCGAGATGATTGAACATCATTTTTTCACCTTCAATCTCCATGTTTAAATTAGGATAGTAACGCAAATTAGTCCTCAAAAGGCTCGTACCTGTGTGGGTTACGCGAATGTCCCATCCAAAGGTGATTCCAAGAGCTAATTTATCATCATAGTAGTCAGTCCCATTTACAGATGTATTTAGTTTTTCATAAGAAAGTATCGGTCCTGCAAAAGGCACAAAACCCAGGTAGTTAAATAGAAACTTGACCGATTCTATACCGATTGAATGTCTACGGGTTTGTATTTTTGAATCGAAACCTTGATGCTTATCTCTATAAGTTCGGTAAGTAAGGTTTGCATTTGCATCAATTTGATGAAAGTACCGGCCAAATGATATATCTGGTAAAACAGCTGCGGAGTAATCATCATGAAAAAAAGGAAAATTCTCTTTCAAAAAAGGTGATTTGGATATTTGAAGTGCTGCTGAAGGACCTATTCCAATAAACCATGAGCTTAATAAATTTTCTTTCTTAAGAATTTCATAATTTTTATTGATTCGAGCAACTGCCTTCGGTGTTCTCATGTATCTGTCAGAATCAATATACCTTAATATGCTTAAGTTGAATGAAAGAGGATTCAATTCAACTAACCCCGTTTCAGAGGGGGAAATAAAATAATTAAATTCATTTTGGTAATTGTAGTATCCTGAGGAAGAAATATGCCATTTATCTGATGTGTAGGTTAATCCAAATTGAATCGGATAAGTAAATCGACCGAAGGAAGGAACACCATTTTCGTTTGTATTAGATTCAGATTGCTGAGAATAGCGAAAGCGTCTAAAGCTAATACCTAAAAATGGACTTAACTTTTGAGGTTGAAGTTTAGTAGGATAAAGTCGGAAACCTGTTTCAACACCCTGATGAACCTCTAATTTATCAAGTCCATTAGGAATGTCTTGAAGTGTCAAAAAAGATAATGGGATGGTAACATAAAAGTCTGTATGACCCCAAAAGTGAATACCCCCAATTGTTAATCTTGGCATCAGAGTATTTCCAAAATTAGTAGTTTGTTTTATTCCATTTACAAGTTGCTGCGTTGTTCCACCACTCAAGAAATTTAAATCTCCTCCATATGTAAGCCAAGCGAACCGAGTACTTTTGTCTAAATATTCATGAGAATAGATACTATCTTGCTGGCCATGAACATTTGAGACAAAGATTATCAAGAATATGCAGATTAATTTACTTCCCAAGGTTCAGTGACTTTTCAGACAAACTACGTTTGAAGTATGTACTCTAGTTGAATGATGAATATCAAGGTCAAGAAGATCTTTCATGCCTTAACTAAAGTAAAAAAGATTTGTTCTTAAGACTCCTATAGCTTTGGAAATAAGGTATGGCGAATGATACCATTTTTTGTTCTGGCTTGAATAAAATATAATCCAGGATCTAGGTCGGATATGTTTATTGTCATCGAAGAGCTATTCTCAGCACCAATGGACTTCACTAAGGAGCCATTTAGGGATAGAATTTCAACTTTTACCTTATCGTCTAACAAATCAATAACTATAGATTCCTTGGCTGGAATAGGATATACATTTAACGTATGTTCCTTGTCCATGCCAGAATCATGAAGGCTTAATGGAATATTGCTTATAGAATCGATCGTGATACAACCACCATTTTTGGTCCAATGTGCAATATTTTTCAGGAAATTGGTCCCAGTCCAATCTGATCTGAAATTAAAATTATTGGCAATTTGACTGTCTTGTGTGCCAGTCAAACCCGCGAATGCGTCATACTTTTTATTGATCAGGTCCACCACAAATCGCATTTCATAAGTAGTATCGGTAAACCATTTTAAAGTGTCATACGCTTCATAAATGCTGTCATTTCTTGCTTTGAAAATTGAATCATGTGGGCTGAATTGAATGATTGCGCCTAAATCGTTAAAATTCAAATTTGAATCTAGATGTGTTAAACCTATGACGCCATCATCAAAGTTTTCTCCCTTTACATTCACAGAGAACAAAATTTCTGTGGTTTGATTAACGGTTATGGGATCTACTGTCCAGTTATCTGGGCCACAGTTCACGAAACTCTCTGTGTTGATTATGGCCATATCAATTAATGAATCCCATTCTTCATATCCATATTCTATATGGGTCAATTGAATTTTATCATATGTGCCACCATGGTTATAAACTCCGAATTGAGGTCCTGAATATGAAACAGTATCGGGTGTTGTATTGGCAGCTCCTGATGCTAATTCCTTACCGTTCAAGGATACTTTGTAATAACCATTTTGATGACTATATATGGCAACTTTCAGATGGTTTCTCTTCTCCAATAATGTGTAAGTCTTAATCCATTGTCCAAATGCTTTGATCAATACTGATTGATTCTGAAGTGCTGTATCACTGGGCCACTGACCATCACCTTTTAAAGCCATATGAAAGTCTGGTGCATCGTTGACATCATGAAACCGTTGAAATATTGTTACTGGTCCTGTTAAGTGGGGCATTGAATCAATTTCAAAAATGAATTCATAAATCTGCGTATTGCCATAGACTACTGTACTTAGGGGAGATTCTCTCACTTCGGCTCGGATTTGAACCCAACCTGGGTAATTACTCACATTTTCAGAGCCATCCGTATGAAATGTGGCGCCTCTTGAATTGATATGCAATCTATTCAAAGTAATGTTGCAATGAAAATTATTGTAAAGGGGATCGTTTACTTGTAGAACATCCCCATAGTCATGGTATTGATGCGTTAAAGTATTCCAATTCAAGGTAGAGCTACCTATCAGATTTTGTGAAAAAAGAAAACAAGAATTGAACGATAAAATGGTAAAAATTAGAAATCTCATTAGGGCATTTGTATTGTCTTTTCTTAATCTACGTGATTTTTAGCTCGACTCCAACCATGCACCAAAAAAAAGGACTTTCAAGGGCTTATTGATAACTTTTGTTATCAATTTCCATAAGACTATCGTGATTGTAATAACATTATTGTGTCTATTAAATTTAAATTATGGGAATAAAAAAAGCCCCAAAATGGGGCTTTAATATCTTTAACATAGAAATGATTTACTTAATGTAAACCTTCTTCGTTTTTCTTTCTCCGTTTTCAATTGTATTGACAATATAGATTCCAGAGTTTGTTTGCTCAAGGTTAATAAGGTTTCCAGTAAAGTTAGATTCATTAACAATGATTTGACCTAACTGGTTTGTAACCATAACTTGTATTGGAGAAGTTCGGTTTACAAAAACTAACTCTTTTCCTCTTGCAAAGAAATCAAAGGCGTTCATTTCTGAATCCCATACCGATGTGTTATTTGTACCTATGGTGTATGTGAAGCAGTATTGATTGTTATTCGCATTACCATCAGGAGCGTAATTCACTGTAAAGCATATAGCAACTGTATCACCATCACTTAAGTTTAATGGCGTCAAATCAATTCCGGAAATGAGTAAGTTCAAACCAAAAAGTGGAGGAAGATCTTGACTCATTACAAAGTTAATTGGATTCAATGGAAATCCTTGAAGAGTGATTGTAACAGGAACTGTGTCTCCCATAGGAATTGTATCCGTACCAACGTTAGCTACAAGTAGTTTAAGTGTGTCACTCCAGTTTGCTGGAACGTTCATTGTTGTGTCAGGATTTGTTATTCCTACAGCCGCTATGTCCTTAGCAACTTGAGCTGATGCTGAACCGATTAAAATTGATAATAAAGTTACGATGTAGAGTTTTTTCATGTTCTTATTTTTAAGGTTAAGCCCCAAAAGTAATGACTTTATTGGAATTGACATGATGAAATATGGAGTTGAAGGGGTCTAACCAAATAGATATTCGAATACCTCTTCGATTTTTTTGACGGCAACCACATTGATATCAGGTGTTAAACTACTGATATTCTTTTCATTGTATTTTGATACAATGATGTTTTTAAAACCGAGTTTAGCAGCTTCGGAGATTCTTTGTTCAACTCGATTCACTGATCTTATTTCACCAGATAAGCCTATTTCTGCAGCAAAACATGTCTTAGAATCTATAGAGATATCTTCATTAGAACTAAGAATAGCGCACGCAACAGAAAGATCAATAGATGGATCATCTACTTTTAATCCTCCAGCAACATTCAAAAATACGTCCTTCAGACCAAGTTTGAAGCCACATTTTTTCTCGAGAACTGCAAGAATCATATTTAACCTCTTAGTATCATAACCTGTTGTAGATCTTTGGGGAGTACCATAAGCAGCGGAACTAACAAGGGCCTGAATCTCTATCATTAAAGGTCGCATACCTTCTATGGATGCTGCTATAGCAATGCCAGAAAAGTCTTCTTCTCTATCAGTAATTAGGATATCGGAAGGATTATCCACAATGCGTAAGCCATTGCTTAGCATCTCATAAATCCCAAGTTCATTGGTAGAACCAAAACGATTTTTGGTTGTTCTTAAAAGCCGATAGACATGATTACGATCTCCTTCAAAATGCAGAACGGTATCGACCATATGTTCGAGCACTTTTGGTCCAGCTATATTGCCATCTTTGGTAATGTGGCCTATAATAAAAATGGATATATGATTGGCTTTAGCCAGCTTGATTAGTTCTGATGTGCATTCTCTTATCTGCGAGATACTGCCCGCTGAGGATTCTATAATGCTTGTATATAAGGTTTGTATGGAGTCTATAATTACGATTTGCGGCTCTATTTTACCAATGTGATGTAAAATGTTTGGTAAGAAGGTTTCAGTCAATAGAAAGCAATTGTCATTTGAAATAGCAATACGATCAGCTCTCATTTTGATCTGTTGATCACTTTCTTCTCCAGAGACATATAAGATTTTATAAGTATCCTTAATAGCCAGTTGTAACATCAATGTTGACTTTCCAATGCCCGGTTCTCCTCCAAAAAGAATGAGAGAACCAGGTACAATTCCACCGCCTAAAACCCTGTTGAGTTCTTGATCTCTTACCTTATAACGTTCAAGTTGTTGGTTTTTTACTTCAGTAATAAGATTGGGATGATTCTTTTTTTGTGGTGTTAAGGATCTTTTGGATTGTTGTTTATCAATGACTTCCTCGACATATGTGTTCCACTCTCCACAAGAAATACATTTACCCTCCCACTTTGGAGAATGATTGCCGCAGTTTTGACAAATGAATGATTTCTTAACCTTTGTGGCCATGCGAATCCAGAATTTTTTGTTCTAAATTAGTGGTTGAGTAGCCGTCAATAAAAGGAATACTCAAAACTTCACCGTTATTGTTAATAACATGTTCTGAACCTACAATTTGATCAACGGCCCAATCTCCACCTTTAACTAGAAAATTGGGCGAAATTGATTGAATGAGTTTTAAAGGAGAATCCTCTTCAAATATTAAAATAGCATCAACAAAATGCAATGCAGCTAACGTATGAGAACGACTCATTTCGTCTTTTATGGGCCGATGTGCTCCTTTGAGATTTTTGACAGATGCATCAGAGTTTAGACCAATAATAAGACGGTCTCCTAAATCTGCAGCATCGGACAAATATTTTATATGCCCATAGTGAATAAGATCAAAACAGCCGTTGGTAAAAACGATTGTTTCGGATTTAAGATGCCAATGATGAACTTTAGGCATCAGAACATCTAAGGACATGATCTTTGAAGAAATATAGTCACTGTGTTTCAATAGCGGTGTTTTTTCTTTTTGCCAGAATAAAACCAATAGAGGCCACAGCACCACCCATAATTAGCATCATCAAAGTCTGCGTTGCATGCACTAACACAGCAAATGTTGCTCCAGTAGTGGCAGTAGCGTTTATTTCGCTTTCAGTGGCATTGGGATTGTTAGCTATGAGAAGTGCTATAAAACCGAGTTTGATTAGGTAATGGTAGGAACCAGTTCCACCTGGAGCTGGAATGATCATACCAAGGCCGCCTGCAATCATCAAAAAGAGTCCGTCTGATAGGGTCATATCAGCTGTTCCTTCAATACTAAAAAAGCACACATAAGTCATAAGAGCATAACACCCCCAAATAATTGCAGTATGTAGTATAAATGCTCCTTTGTTTTGAACATTTTTAAAGGACTTTAAACCTTGAACTACACCATTTAAAATGTTAATAACCTTTTGAACTATAGGATTTTGTTTTTGAGTTTTGAATACTATATAACCAATAACACCCAAAAGAATAATCACCCCTAAGATCACATATTTCATAGAACCAGAATCCCCAGTGGAATCTGTTTGAGCAGATTCAAAAAGGTTGTAAAAAGTCTCAGCATTCAATAGAAAAGAAATGCCGCCAAGAAGCAGCAGTAGAATCATATCTATGATCCTTTCTAGAACCACAGTTCCTAAAGACTCATTTACGGGTACTTTGCTAGTTCCATATAGAGATGTACATCGGGCCAGTTCACCGCCTCTTGGAACCACTAAATTGAAGAAGTAGCCAAAGGCCACCGAGTGTATGCTACTCCAATTGCTTAGCTGATGTCCCATTGGTCTCAATAATAGAACCCATCTAAGTCCACGACTAACAATTGCGATATACCCTAGAACAAAGGATAGCGCAAGCCAAGAATAGTTTGCATTTTGAAAGGCCTTGAAAATCTCATTTTTGTCCATTCCTTGGAAGGTGAGGTATAATAAACCTACTCCTATGGCAATGAACAATATGTATTTAAGGACTTTTTTCAACTTGAAACTTGAATATTATCTATTAGTCTAATTTCTTTGCAATATACGGCAATAAAAGCACGTATATTATCACTTTGACTCCAATTTTCTATAATACTGAGATCGGCAGAATCGGCTAGTTCAAAGTAGTCAAGCTTAAGAAATCCGGAGTCATTAATGATATTGGCAATATGGACTTTTACCTCAGAAACACTCATAGTTTTCATGAGCTGGGGTATTTTTGAGATAGTTTCATAAATAAGTCCACACCGGAGTCTATCTTCTTCTGACAGCCTTTGGTTTCTTGAACTCATAGCAAGTCCATTGGATTCCCTTATTATGGTGCAACCGATGACATCTATTGAAAGCTGAAAATCATGAACTAGTTTTCTTATGATGGCAAGTTGCTGAAAATCTTTTTCACCAAAAAAGGCATGAGTGGGCTTTACAATTTCGAACAAAGTTTTGACTACAGTGACCATTCCTTGAAAGTGACCTGGCCGAAAAGAACCTTCCATAACATCAGCAAGTGCTCCAATGTCGTAGTCGATAGTCTTTAGACCACCTGGATAGATCTCTGATTCTTTGGGAATGTAAACGATATTGCAATTTGCCTCTTGAAGCATTTGAATGTCTTCATCAATAGTTCTAGGATATTTTTTAAGATCGTCTGGATTGTTGAACTGTGTTGGATTAACATAGATTGAGCTTACAGTGATATCGCAAAACTTTGTGGACTGATTAATTAATGAAATGTGTCCATCGTGAAGGGCGCCCATGGTGGGCACAAACCCTATGGATTTCCCTGAATTTCGAGATAATTTGAGATGGTCGTTTAGCTGTTCTATGGAGGTTACAATTTGAATGTCTTGTAAACCAATGGATTTCTCTGATAGCATGAATTCACGTGAAATAGGCAAATCTATACTAAAACTTGAAAAACTAGTTAATTTTTAGTAAATTTGCACATCTTTTTAAACTTAAAGTTCTTTATGGAAAAAGCAAGAGTTCTCTACATTTCACAAGAAATAACCCCTTACGTACCAGAAGCCGAAATCGCCAACATAAGCCGAAATTTACCAGAAAAAACCCAAGAATCAGGGAAAGAAGTCAGAATTTTTATGCCAAGATATGGTTGCATAAATGAAAGAAGACACCAACTTCATGAAGTAATTCGCTTATCAGGATTAAACATTGTTATTGATGATGCTGATCATCCTTTGATCATAAAAGTGGCATCTATACCTACTGCAAGAATGCAGGTATATTTTATAGATAATGAGGAATATTTTGAAAGAAAAACTGTTCTTCATGATAATGATGGAAATTTCCATGAAGATAATGATGAACGCGCTATGTTTTTCTGCAGAGGCGTTCTCGAAACAGTTAAAAAATTAGGATGGAATCCAGATATTATACATTGTCATGGTTGGATGACATCTTTAATTCCGTTATATCTAAGAAAGAAGTTTTCGGATGATCCGGTTTTTGCTAAGGCAAAAATAGTAACCTCTATTTATGATAAGAGCTTTGAAGGTTCTTTAGATTCTAGATTCGCTGAAAAGATTATGATGGATGGTTTTGAACAAGATGAAGTGGCAGCTTTATCAAATCCAACTTATGAGAATGTAGCGAAATTTGCTGTTCAAAACTCTGATGCGGTCATCGTTGCAGGAGAAAATTTGGATTCAAGTATTCATGATACAATAAACGAACAAGGTATTCCGTTCTTGGGCTATCAAAACCCTGAATCATACTTTGAAGCTTATTCTGAATTCTATAACGAGGTTTTAGAGGAGAACCAGGTGCTCTTATAACCAACGGATGACATATCGCCTTAATAAACTACTAATACTTTCAGTATTATTTGTAATAGGTCTTCTTGCATGCAGGAAAGACAGTAATATTGGTGTATCGGTTTTGGATGATGAAAATAGACTCGTCAATCAATACGCAGATACCTTTAGTTTAATTACGTATTCTGAATTTGCAAATCCTGTAGTTACTTTTGATACGACTTTCTCTCAGAGAATGTTAGGTTCCTATTTAGATCCAAAGTTTGGATTGACTAGTAGTGATTTGTTTTTGAGGCTGTTTTTAGAAACTGAGTTTCCTGATTTTTCAAATGTCTCGGCCGTACACATTGATTCGGCAGTGTTAAGTTTCAGCTTTAGAGGAAAGTTTGGAACTTCAAATCAATTGGTATTGAATGTGCATGAGTTGAATGAAGAGATTCAAAACTTCAATTATGAAAGTGATGATGACATTCAGTACAATCCTACACCTATTGGTGGAGGCGTGATTTCAGTGCCAAGTTCAACAGATAGTGTGTTAGTAGGTTCGACAAAGGAACCCGCTCAGGTCAGACTAAAGTTGGACAATTCTTTTGCTTTAAATCTTTTACAACGAGCTTCTGGTCAAGAGAACGGTGCGTTTATTTCAGATTTTAAGGGTATTGCTGTAATTCCAGATTCTACTAAAAATCAGGATTACGGAACTGGAGCTGTTGTAAGCTTAGATATGCTTAGTAATTTTTCAAAATTAACAGTGTATTATCAAAAAGATGGGCTTCAACAGGAGTACGCTTTTAGGCCGGCTGTGTTATCGTACTATTTTAACAAGTTTTACCAGAATTATGATAATTCAACTGTTCTGGCAACGTTAAATGATACTACTATGGGACAAGATTGGTTCTACATACAGTCACTTGCAGGTTTAAATGGGAGAATTAAGGCTCCGCATTTGAAGGATTTAATTGTTAACGATCAAATTGTCGTTCAACGAGCAGAATTAAACTTACAGATTGATATCTCCGATATAACGGATTATCCTGCGAACACAGCTTTTATCTTGAGGGAGAATAGTACGGGAGAATGGATTAATTTAAAGGATTTGTACATTGAGGGAAGCGGTCATTATGGAGGGTTATTAGAAGGAAGTACCTATAGTTTTAACATTACAAGATATGTGCAAGATTTGTTTACCTCATGGCAAAGTGAAGAATCTGCCAATTTTGATCTTCAAGTGATTCCTGATGGAGAAGGAAAATGGGATGCAAGGCGTGCTGTAGTTGCGGGCTTTAACAATGGGGCTAAATTAAAAATTCAGTATACAACAATAAAATAGTTATGTGCGGTATTATAGGTTATATCGGAAGGCAAGAAGCTTATCCAATAATTATTAAAGGGTTACAGAGGTTAGAATATAGAGGCTATGACAGCGCAGGAATTGCTGTTCTAGGAGATGGTGAAATCAAGCTGCACAAATGCAAAGGTAAAGTAGCTGATTTACAAAAGCATGTGGAAGGAAAGGATGTCAGCGGGACTGTAGGCATTGGCCATACACGCTGGGCAACTCATGGTTTGCCTAACGATGTTAATGCACACCCACACTATTCTGGATCTAAGAGTTTGGTTATTATCCACAATGGTATTATCGAAAACTACAATACACTTCGAAAAGGATTAGAAAAGCGGGGATATAAATTTCATAGTGATACAGATACAGAGGTCCTAATTAATTTGGTTGAAGACATTCAAATTAATGAAAAAGTGGAACTGCCAGAAGCTGTTAGATTGGCCTTATCTAAGGTTGTTGGAGCTTATGGTATTGTAATCTTAGAAAAAGACAATCCCGACTACATCATTGCAGCAAAGAAAGGCAGCCCACTTGTAATAGGAATTAATGGTAAAGAGTTCTATTTGGCATCTGATGCCACGCCAATCGTGGAGTACACAAAGGAAGTGGTGTATTTAGAGGATGAGGAAATAGCTGTTTTAGAATATGGTAAGGATCTGCGTGTGTTTAATATTGAAAATGTTGAGAAAACGCCATATTTCCATGAGTTGGAAATGGAATTAGAACAACTTGAAAAAGGTGGTTTTGATCATTTCATGCTTAAAGAGATTTACGAACAACCTAGATCGGTGCGAGATAGTATGCGTGGTCGTATTAGTTTGGATAAAAGTATTGTGGCCTTAGGGGGTATTAAGAACTATGAACAAAAGATTTTGAATGCCAGAAGGATCATTATAATTGCCTGTGGTACATCTTGGCATGCTGGACTTGTTGCAGAATATTTGTTTGAAGACTTGGCTAGAATTCCGGTAGAAGTGGAGTATGCTTCTGAGTTTAGGTACAGGAACCCTGTCATTTACGAAGATGATGTGATTATTGCTATCTCCCAATCTGGAGAAACAGCAGATACTTTAGCTGCAATTGAAATGGCAAAAGAAGTAGGTGCTACGATAATCGGAGTGTGTAATGTAGTGGGGTCTTCTATAGCAAGAGCAACTCATGCCGGTTCTTACACTCACGCTGGACCTGAAATTGGTGTGGCTTCTACCAAAGCATTTACGGCTCAAGTAACAGTATTGACTTTAATGGCTTTGAGCATTGCGAATAAAAAAGGAACTATTCCAATGAACCGTTACAATCAATTGGTTTACCAATTAGAGGAGATTCCAAACAAAATTGAAAGAGTTCTGGAACTAAATGATAAAATAGAAGCGATTTCAAGCATTTTTAAAGACTCTTTGAACTTCCTTTACCTTGGGAGAGGTTATTTCTTTCCTGTGGCCTTAGAAGGAGCCTTAAAGCTAAAGGAAATATCCTACATTCATGCCGAGGGTTATCCTGCTGCAGAAATGAAGCATGGACCAATTGCCTTGATTGATGAAGATATGCCGGTTGTGTTCATTGCTCCAAAGGCTTCATCATATGAAAAGGTGGTGAGCAATATTCAGGAGGTTAAGGCAAGAAAGGGAGTGATTATTGCAATTGTTACCGAAGGAGATGAAACTGTAAAAGAACTGGCTGATTACATCATAGAAATTCCTGAAAGTGATGAGGCATTAATGCCGTTGATATCTGTGATTCCACTGCAGCTTTTATCCTACCATATTGCTGTTATGAGAGGTTGTAATGTGGACCAGCCGAGAAACTTAGCGAAGTCCGTTACAGTGGAATAATGTTCTAGTGAAGACAAAATTTACGAAAGAGTTCATTATAATTCTTTTAACCTTACTGCTCGGGTTTGTTTTGATCCGTGAAAACTACTTTGAGAGAGTACTAACAAGATTTCAAAGTAAAAAAGCAGATAAAAAGGAATCAGTGCGAAAGGATTTAGACGAGTTATATTGCAATAATCAGTTTAAAAGTGAAATAGTCTTTTTAGGAAACTCTATTACGGAAGCTGCAGACTGGAATGAATTGTTAGGCTTAAATATAGCTAATCATGGTGTTGGTGGTCAAACTTTGTCTCAAATGCTTGGGCGAGTGGACAATGTGATCAAAGAAGAGCCGAAATATGTGTTCATTATGGGAGGCATTAATGATATATACCAAAATGTTCCAATTGAAGAGTCCTACAAAACGTATTTGGCAGTGATCAAGGTGTTGAGGGACCATAATATAACACCTATTATTCAGTCTACGTTGTACGTTAGCTCGAGTGAGAAGGAATTCGAGAGGAAGAATGCTTTGGTTAAAGAACTAAATACTTTAATGTCAGAATATTGTATTGGAGACACATTGATTTATGTTGATATTAATTCCAAATTAAGCGACAATGTGGAATTATTAGAGAAATACCATACCGATGGTATTCATCTTACAGCATTTGGTTATGATGTTTGGTCTAAGGAGTTGATTTCGATTTTAACAAATTTCAATTGCTATCAGTGAATTCAAATTGTAATACTTTTTTCTTGTACTAATGCACCATTGTGGAAGTGACGTAGTTTGAATACTCCCTTTCGAATATTTTCGGTCCATTCTATTTCTTGATTGAATGATGTGTCTACTGACTTATCGATAAAAATGGGCTTGACCGCTGTGCCGAATCTATCATAAATAATGAGACTGGATAGCCCGGGCTCTTCAACGGTAAAATCGAAGTTCATATATAGCTGCATCGGTCGATTACTAGTGGGGTGGTTTTGATCACTCCAATATTCGACATGGACATTGGGGTATTCTTTTCCGGTGAGTTCAGATAGAAATGTCAACAATGTTTTTAGGCTGTCTTGCCTTCGATTGGATATTCTATGAAGTTCCTTATCATCTGAGATGCACCAAATCGCTTGTTGTTCTGCGGAGGAAGGAAAGTGATTATTATTCAAGAACTGGCAAACACGCATCATAGTATCTGGTGCTATACTGACATTATTGTATCGAGACCCCTTACTGGGTGCGGCATTGCTTGATTGACAACAGAAGCCATAGAGTGCTTGAGTGCTTTGCCCTTTAGCGTCTACTAGGATTTCTGTTGCTCGGGTAATCATAATATCCTGTTGTTGCTTTTTTTCGGAGTGAAATCTAGTTCCTGGAATAATTTCGATAGTAGCTGGTTTATTGGTATTGTTTTGGATAGTTACTTCTAGACAATTACCAGAATAACCACCCTTGGAGACAACCTCAGCGTTTATAAGTCCCGTTTTAAGGGCGTCATTAAAGTTTATGGAAAATAGAGATAAAGGCAAGGGCAGCAATACTAATAAAAGTATTGGTTTAGACATATAATAAGACGGTCGGTTCGAAACTGAAACGTTTAATACGCGCCTTTATTGTATCCACATAATAAATTTGGGATTGTCAAAGTACTTGCTCATGTCCTTAGTGGAAAGAATTGCTATAAGGTCAGCGAAAGGCAGCAACCCTGCACCACCACCCAATGTTACGGTGTAGAATATGGGTACTTGAGTTCTAGTTCCTAGGTAGATCCTGTGTGCGCCAAACGGTCCAAGTAATAGTATAAGACCTGTTGCAATTAGCTTCGGATTGTTTTTCTTGAAAAAAATTTTTTTCAAGGCAACCAATTTCCATTTGGGCGTCTTTTGGAGTAAAGAGTTTAATTCTGGTTTAGGAATGTCATAAAAAACAAACTCCCTTGGTTCGTGGCCAAAGGAGTTCGAAAAAATGAAAACAACAAAAAATAGGAGGATGAAAAAGCTTTTCATCAAATATAGTTAATTTTTTTCAATAAACCTGAGGTTTACCTCTTCCCAGTTGATTAAATTCCAGAAAGCAGCGATATAATCAGGTCTTTTGTTCTGATATTTAAGATAGTAGGCGTGCTCCCAAACATCCAAAGCTAAGATAGGTGTTCCTCCGCAACCAATTCCGGGCATTAAAGGGTTGTCCTGGTTAGGTGTAGAGCAAACTTCTAGTTTTCCATCTGGGTGCACACAAAGCCATGCCCAACCTGATCCAAAACGTGTTGCTGCTGCATTTGAAAACTCAGTTTTAAAGTCTTCAAAAGATCCAAAAGATGAATTTATAGCTTCAGCTATTTCACCGGTTGGATTTCCTCCACCGTTTGGTGATAATATGCTCCAAAAAAGGCAATGGTTGTAGTAACCTCCCCCATTGTTTCGAATAGCGTTATTATCGAAGCCTTGGGTTAAGATTTCCTCGATGCTCTTATTTTCTAAGTCAGTTCCAGCAATTGCATTGTTTAACTTGGTTGTATAGCCAGCATGGTGTTTGCCATGATGTATTTCCATTGTCATGCTATCAAAATGAGGCTCTAAAGCGTCTTTAGCATATGGTAATTCAGGTAACTCAAATGACATTTTTTCTTTGTTTTAGATATTTCTGCAAAAGTAACAAATTGTTGAGGACAATGTTTGAGGCGAGTCTGTTTATTGAAAATAACTAATTTTGATATATGAAAAGAGTAGTCGCCTTCGCAATAGTTGTGGTTTTATCCTCTTGTGGTATTTCTGATGCTGAAAAACAAAAGGAGCAAAAGGAGCTTGAACAACAAGTGAACGAAGTTATTGGAGGTTGGGAAAAGGCACAAGTAACAGAAACGGACTCTCTGAATGCTGATACGCTTATCGAGGAGGTACAGTAAAGGTTTCTATTGATTTTTTTAATACTGGATCCTCCAAATTTAGAATAGGATAGAAGGATTCGTTAGACCATAAATATCTGCCAATCTGAGCTTTTATTCGATTCTTAAGAAGTGAATAGCCCACAGCAGAAGAGCTTATTTGGTCTATGTTATTGCGGTCACAAAGTTGGGATATCATTGATGTTGTAATCTTGAATTTGCGGTTGAACCTCGTTGGATCAGGGTAAGCTTGCATTAGATGCTCTCGTGTCATGTCTACATAATGAAATGCGTACTTTCTTACTTTGCCATGATAAAGGAGATTATTAATTTTCTGGTCAATGGTATTGGTGTCTATGGCTACGAAAGAGTCGGGCATAATTCCACCACCACCATAAACGATTCGTCCACTGACGGTCTTATATTCTAAAGTATCATTATTCTTAACACTGTCTTGGTTAACGAGTTCTCCGGACTCAAATCGGTCATAGTAGTCATCGTAATAGTCGTCTATCGAGCCATCATAGGGCTTTTGGATGCATCTTCCGGAGGGAGTGTAATACCTTGCAATTGTAAGTCTAATTGCGGAACCGTCAGGCCAGTTGGATTGTTCTTGAACCAGGCCTTTTCCAAAGGACCTCCTTCCGATTATAGTTGCTCTGTCGTTGTCTTGAAGCGCTCCTGCTACAATTTCACTTGCTGATGCAGAACTCTCGTTGATGAGAATAATTAAAGGAATATTATGAAGTGAGCCCTTTGCAGTGGCGAAATGTTCTTTTTTTGACCTTGCCCTACCCTGGGTATAAACGATGAGCTGTTTTTGTTCGAGGAATTCATCACAGATGTTAATCGCAGCGTCCATGTAACCCCCACCGTTATTTCTTAGATCTAGAATCATTTTGTTCATGCCCTTAGCCTGCATCTTGTTGCTGTGATCCATGAATTCTGTATATGTGTTTTTAGCGAACCTGCTGATTTTGATATACCCAATGTTGTCATCAATCATATATCCAATGTCCACGCTGTTCAAAGGAATTTTATCCCTTGTGATTGTATAGGGAATGAGCTGTTTTGAGCCCGTTCTGCTAATTTCAACTTTTACCTCTGTACCTCTTTCTCCTCTAAGCTTATCCATTACCATTTTGTTGGTAACCCCAATTCCAGCTACTTTCTCACCATCAACAGTGATGATTCTATCACCAGCCTGAATACCTACAAGTTCTGAGGGACCTCCTGAAAGTGGATTAACAACGATTATGGTGTCTTTGGTGATATTGAATTCAACCCCAATACCATCAAAATTGCCCTCTAAGGGTTCATTCATGGCTTGAACTTCAGCAGGAGGAATGTAATAGGAATGAGGATCAAGATTTTGAAGCATGTTTTGAATGGTTTGCTGAATAATCTTTTGTTGATTGACCGTGTCAACATACTCTTGATCAATGTATTGGATAACTTCATTGAAGGTTTGTAGACTCTTACTGTTGTTGCCGAGTGAGGTGGATTTGTTATTGAATTCTACCGCACCTGTATTGCTGAACTTATAACCAAAAAGAACGCCAATAATTAGTGTTAGTGCTAGTGCTATGGGCCAGTATTTCTGAGAAGTCTTATTCATGTACAGGATATTTGATTACTTCGACTCCAAATTTGGTCAAAAAATCAAGACCTTCATCCGTTTTGAATCCTTTATATTCTGCATAAGAATCGAGATATAGCACTTTCTTTATGCTTGTGGTATAGATCATTCTGGCGCAAGGAAGGCATGGCGATAATGTTACATATAAGGTTGAATTTGCTAGCGAGACTTTGTTGTTAGTAGCATAGAGAATGGCATTTTCTTCTGCGTGGAGAGCTAAGGAGCAGCCTCCTTTTTCGCTTCTAGGGCATCCTGTTTCAGGCCATTCTTCATCGCAATTATGTGTAGATGCTGGTGGCCCATTATATCCCAATGAAATAATGCGTGTTTCCTTAGCGATAACTGCACCTACTTGCCTTTTGACACAATGTGATCTCTTGCTAAGATCGATTGCAAGTTTCATATATATGTCATCAAAAGTTGGTCGCAGTGCTTTCATTGTTGCAAATATAGACTTAATGTAGCTTGATTTTCTTAAACGGCCCCACCGAACACGCAATGACCTGAAAATCAATATCTTGAAAAAAGGCTCTTCTAGCTAAAGATCTTGAAATTTTAGGGGTGTGATACCAGCGAAGCCAATAAGAGTGTTAAACAAGCTTATTTTAAGCTGAAGGCATAGATTTGGCTCGAAAATCCGTTTTTGGAGAAGATCGCAGACATATTGGAACGCATTCCATTGAAAAATGCAGGTAACAATCTTTGA
>JALEGO010000738.1 GCA_022763165.1 Flavobacteriales bacterium | reverse complement strand
CTATCGAAATAGATCTTCGCGAGATGCTAGGAGAGAGAGACCTTCCTCCTAAGATACAAGCTGTAGAAAATGTGTTGATGTAATTCTAAAAAAATTGAGCTTCAAGTAAGGATATTTATTTATATTAGCGCTAATATAAACATTTATGTTATGGAGTATTTAGGCGCAAAGGCTTTAGGGAGTAGATTGAAGAGACTAAGTGAAAATATGATGCGTGAAGTGGCTCAGGTCTATGAAGATAATGACATAGAATTTGAGCCTAAATGGTTCCCAACAGTGCAACTTCTGTTGAAGCATGAGATGTTGGCCATAAAGGAAATAGCAGAGGAACTAGATGTAACACACTCTAGTATTAGTCAAATTCTGACTGGTATGAAGAAGAAGGGTTTTATTGAAGAAATGAATTCTGATAAAGACAATAGAATCAAACTAATGAAGCTTACGAAAAAGGCCAAGGAGCAGGCTCATGCTTTGCAACCCATGTGGAGTGATTTTGGAAGTGTAATTGAAGAGATAGAACAACATTCTGGGTTGCAGTTTGTAAATGCCTTGAGCGAGTTCGAGTTATCATTTAAGGACAAAGGGATAAGGGAACGAATGAAGAACAAAACACAGCAAAGATTGTTGGATGAAGTTAAAATTATCGATTATTCAGAAGAACATGCCGAAGTGTTTAAGAATTTGAATTATGAATGGTTAGAAGAGTATTTTGTTGTGGAATCTGAAGATAAGAAAGTACTAACCAATCCGAAAGGCTATATTTTAGATAGGGGAGGACTTATTCTGATGGCCGAATATCAGAATGACATTGTAGGAACCGTTGCATTAATTCACGAAGGAAATGGGGTATACGAGATAGCCAAAATGGCTGTTTCTACTAAATGCAGAGGTAAACAAATTGGAAAAAAACTGATGCAGGCAATTCTGGAAAAAGCATCCGAGCTTAAACCAAAAACTGTATACTTGGTTTCCAATAGGAAACTTATTCCAGCCTTAAATCTATACAGGAAATTTGGATTTAAAGTCACTCCTTTGGATCCCAACACACCATATGAGAGATGTGACATCCGAATGGAGATTGATCTTTAATTGGAAAATTCGCTGTAAGCCAACAACCCCACACAAACAAAGCTAATGGCTCCAACTATCAGGTTGGTTTTCCTATTGTCTACAAGCAGTTGGTCATAATCCCTTCTACCGAAAAACCATCCCCAGCAAACAAATGCACCTACGAAGTTTAGTATTTGTTTAATAGATTTCAAGTCAAATAAGTACTATCCTAAACCAAACATATAAGTATTTTTCCATAAATCGAATTCTTTGACCAGACATAAATTAATTCTCATATCAGTTTATTCCTTTGTTATATTTGATTTGTGGATTCTTTAACACAAATAGTATTAGGAGGGGCAGTCGGTGAGGCAGTATTAGGTAGAAAGGTTGGCAATCGAGCGATTCTCTGGGGTGCAGTTGCCGGAACCATTCCAGATTTGGATGTTTTTGTTGGACAGCTTTTTGATAAAATGACAGCCTTGGAAATGCACCGTGGATTTTCGCATTCAATTGTGTTTAGCATTGTTGCGGCTCCATTGTTAGCGCTAATAATTTTACAATTTGGCAAACTTCATAGGTGGTTGGTTTTAAAACTGAAAAAAAGAAAAGTTGCATCTAGAGGTTCTTTGAAAGATTGGACAAAATTGGCCTTTTGGGGCTTTATAACGCATCCACTTTTAGATTGTCATACATCCTGGGGCACCCAGCTGCTGTGGCCCCTAGATTACAAAATTGCTTACAATAACATTTTTGTTGTTGATCCGATTTATACGATCCCCTTTTTATTGCTTCTCATTATCGTAATGACGCTCAAAAGGGAATCCCCCAAAAGAAGGTTGATCAATAGATGGGGTTTAATTATTTCAAGTTGTTATATGATATTGACTTTAGGTCTGAAATGGAGGGCACATTTCAATGTGTCTAAATATCTTCAGTCTCAAGGTGTAAATTATAATGAGATTTCAACGCGCCCTTCTCCCTTCAATAGTATTCTATGGATGGTCAATGTGGATACCGATGAAAATTACTTGGTTGGTATGTACTCTTTGCTGGACAAGCAAGAGAAATTCGATTACCATATACATCCCAAGAATAGACATTTGGATTTGGATTTTGAGGAAGAAGACTTATTTCAAAGGATTGTTAAATTATCGCAGGGTTGGTATGCCGCAGTAGATCTTGGTGATACATTATTGATTAATGATTTACGGTTTGGACAAATGGGAGAAGCTAAGGAAGCTCCTTTCGTATTTCGCTACTTTCTTTACAGGGAAAATGGAGAATTAAAATTGGGTTTCAGAGACCCGGAACCTGATCCAAAGGAAATGAAAAAGCAAATGTCCAAATTATGGACCAGACTCAAAGGCATTTAATTCTATTGAATGAAAGAAACTTGAGCACAATAGGCAGAGGTCGTTGATAGCGCAATCTCAAACCTTCCTTCGATCAATTGATCTGAATCCTTGTATTCTAAATCACTTATTTTAAACACTAAACCTCCATAGTTGAAAGGAATGTCTGATTCAACCAGAAAACTAATGCTTTCCTCATCACTAATTGGTACATCAAAATAGTTCTGAACATCACCAAATGTCATAAAACCAGGATCGATAAAACCAGATTCAACCAATTGTTTTCGATCCAATTCACCAATCACCAAATGTTTGATTTTGATCTTATACAGCTCCTGGTCCTTTTCAAAAGAGAATGGAATGCTGATGGTACCAGTTTTTTGTTTTCCGGCCCAATTAGGGAAGCGCTTGCTTCCTTCTACAAAGAGCCCCAAATACCATGTCTGGTCTATAGATTTTTTATCGGTCAGGTCATACCACCAAATCCATTCGTAAGGGTGCATTTCTGGCCAGCAGGCATGATAACAATCTACTGCAATGGGACCATACATCCCAAAACTGGGATTCATATCGTAAAAATTTTTGTGCGTCTTTAAACTATTTCCTCTTATACAAGGATAAAAAGTACCATTCACTTTGGCACGATGAGACTCTGGAACAGTTAATTCGCAATGCAGCGTATATTTAGAAACGTCTTCAGGTTCTTTAGGATTCACAAACGGCTCAGCACTATAATCATATTTTTTCGGCTTTCGACCGATTTCTTTTTGTTTAACGTACCCCAAATGAGCAATCTCTCGATATCTATTGATGTTGGAATAAATGTCAAAATTAACATCCAGTTCCGTGAATCGGTCTTTGGCTAATTTGTTGTATGATCTCTTAACTGTGCCAACATATTTTCTTTTGTCCATGCGAACAGCCCTCCAGTTTCCACCGAAAACAGGGAGTATTTCCGCACCAAAAAATTGATAACGCTCAGTTTTCTTCTTCAAAAGGGAGTCTTGAATTTGAACCTTTACTTCATCCAAAATCATTTCATTCAATAAATCGTTTTGAGAAATTTCTTCTTTTGGATAAGAAAGTAGTTGATAGCTGTGCTCAATTAAATTGGGATCGAAATTAGTTTGGCATATGACCTGAAAATTCAAAACAAGGAGACATGCAAAGACAAAGGCTTTTTTCATAGTTGAAGCTTAAGCCACAAATTTAAATTAGCTTGTCAAAAACCCAAACTAATCTACTTAAACTCCTCATCGAGATATTCTCTTAAATTTTCCGCACTGCCATATGGCACATCAACAGAAAAAGAATTGACCAACCAATCAGGAATAGCTCCGGCAGGATCGGAGTAACCCTGATAAATCAAGTCACATTTGTTAGGTTCTACTTGAGTTAT